>JANQPU010000334.1 GCA_028285315.1 Acaryochloris sp. IP29b_bin.176 | reverse complement strand
GGAATGACACGGACCTTAATCCTCATGGATGTGTTGACCTTGGACGTAAGCACAGTCTTGAGTTTTTTAAGTCGAGTCTCATTCATAAACCCAGCGGGGGCTATCAAATCTAGTTCAATATTCAGGTCGCGTTCGCATTTTTGGTGTGGTTGCTCGCAGAATTCAATTTTCCATGTAACCCCTCGGACATCTGCAAAAAGTTCAGGTTGACTATGCTTGATGGCTTGCAGTTCATGATAGAGCTGATTCTTGAGCAATAGCTTGTTGAGCGAAAACCCTAGCGGATAACTCAATCCTGCTAAGGCAATGATCGGGATACACAAACGCATCAAGGCTAGACGAGTATTACCGTAATGCTGGCCTAGAAAAACGAGGCTGCCACTAACAATAATCCCGGTCAAGTTGGTACAAAATAACAGAAAGGCTCCGGCAATTAGATTGCTTTGGCCAAAGGTAAGGCCCAATCCAGCGCTAATTTGATTCCTGAGCGCCAACCCAATTCCCGTGACACAGAGGGGAGGGACTAATGCAACAGATATGGCTACTCCTGGCAGCGCATTGGCAATACTTTTGCGCGTGAGGGCAAAAGCTCCAGCTGCTCCGGCTGAGATCGCAACCCCTAAATCGAGCAATGTGGGATTGATGCGAGCCACAATCTCATCCCCAGCGACTCGGGAACCAATGGCCAATGTGGTTACAAGGGAAATCACAATTACCAACGCCATCCCCGTGATCAAGGTTAAGATGGCTCGACGAAGAAGCTGATATTCTACCGAAACTAGACTATAAGCAATTGTCACGATAGGTCCCATTAAGGGAGCAACAATCATCGCACCAATAATAGTGGCTGCACTATTCGCTAACAGTCCTAATGTTGCAATGATTGCAGAGAGGGTTAATAGAAAATAGAAACTGAACGCAGGTACAGACGATCTGGCGAGGGATTGATTCAGCTCTTCTGCAGGTACAGGGGGTTCTAATAGGACATGCCAGCCACTGCTTAACCATTTCCACCAGCGAGCTATTTTATGAATCATTTATCTTGATTTCTATGCATAACACCATGCTCCATCAACCTTTACCAAAAATTCCTAGTTTTAGAAGGTCTCTGGGTCTGCTGCACCAAACTCAAAAGAATGCCCCGTTCCCTTAAAAGAGACAATCTCGAACTGAATTACTTCAGTCCAGTTAGAGCTCAGGGACATATGGATTAATTCACTAATACTTCCATACAAAGTTCGCTGAAATCTTAATTAAATCAGAGTCAGGGTTCTGTAGAAGTGCTGCCATCTTTCCTAAAGCTTGATTAAGCTATCATTCAATCTTAAAAAGGCACAAGTAAGGTTAAGAGACCCACGACAGTGCTCATCAAGTTCAGGTAAGAATTCGAGAACCTAGAGGTAATTGGTGCCTTGATCATCATCTAAACATCATTCGGCATCATTTCTTCCAAATTACGATGTTTGAATATACTGCTCTAGCATTAAAGATCATTTAGCAAAATGATCCCAAGTTGGTAGTAATACTACTTGTAGGAAGGGCAGTAATTCTCAAAAAGGATGGGAAGGACTATGAGCTTCTCACAATAGCGTCAGCTGCTGGGAAGATCTTGTGCTTCGAAACAACCTTCTTTCAAGCTAGACAATTTTGAAATCGCGAAAGAATTAGATCCCGAAAGTCTTTACAGTACTAACTTACTACGATCCTGTGAGAAAAATTAGGCGCATGTCGGCACAACCCCATTACCGATCAGATAGTTTCCTCGCAAATACTAGTATTTAGGAGACTGGAAGCCTACTCTACATGATTTCCCCCGGTTTAAATCAATCTTCACCCTGATTCTGCATTTCGATAGCACCAAGATTCTTTAAAAGTGCTTTCTGGGAAGTTGTTAACCCTGTTATTCCAGTGATGTTCATACCTTCATAGGGACGCTTTGCTCTTAGTGTTTTAATGCATTCTCCTGTATCAGGGCTCCATAGCTTAACGGTTTCATCCAAGCTACAGGTGGCTAGCCAGGTGCCATCAGACTTCCAGGTGACTCCTCTCACTTCATCTCTGTGACAGTTGAGGATGTGATCACATTCACCAGTGATCACATTCCATAGTCGTACCGTTCCATCTTGAGTCGCACTGGCCAACCAACGTCCGCCAGGATGCCAGGCAGTTGACCATATCTGGGCTGGATGTTCCAACGTTCTCATGCATGTTCCAGACCGCCAATCCCAGAGCTTAATGGTACCGTGCATCGCCAAGCCATCATCAGAACTGCTAGCCAGCAAATCCTGATAACCCAGACGCTCTGCAACAGTTGCTGGCGCAAAGGCAAGGGTGTAGACAGTACCTGGATGTCCTTCAAGGGTTTGCAGACATTCCCCGGTGCTACCATCCCAGATGTAAATAGGGCCAATCTGAACACCACTGGCTAAGATATCATCGGTGTCATGCCAAGCAACACTGTTCACAATAAATTGATGCTCTAGAGTGTGGTGACATTCACCCGTATCCGCCGCCCAAATTTTGACGGTGCCATCAATAGAGGTACTGGCTAGCCTGTTGCCACTAGAATTCCAGGCAACATCCAATACAAGATTACAATGGTCTTCAAAGATGAGAACACATTGAACGGTTTCAAGATTGAACAGTTTGACGGTTTTATCTTGTGAAGCGCTGGCGAGAATTTGGCCGTTTGGGCTAAAAGCAACAGCCCAAATCAGGCTGCTGTGGGCCTGGATTGTGTGGTGACAGATGCTGGTGGCGAGTTCCCATAAACGAATTGTGCCATCTTGATGAGCAGCTGCCAGTTGTAGGTCACTGCCGCTGATATCCCAAATTGCTAAGCTATAGCCTTGCCAGGTTCGCAAACACTCGGCCGTTTTGGTGTCCCATAGTTTGATGGATTGATCATCTCCCCCGCTCGCCAGGATGTCCCCTGTTTGATTGAAATCCGCAGACCAAACATTACTGAAATGCCCGTGAAAAACTTTCAACAATCGCCCCGTGGAGGTTTCCCAAAGTTCCACAGCCGCATTTTGACGGCTAGCCGCTAGCCTGTGGCCATCCCGGCTAAAGGTTAACGACCAAGCAATCCCCAAGCGACTGTGCAGGGTCTGAATGCACTCATTGGTCACCAAATCCCAAACCTTAATCGTGCCGTCCTGGGCACTGCTTGCCAACAATGTGCCCCCATTATTTAGGGCAACTGTCCACACAGGAGCCGTATGACCAGATAACGCTCGCAGATGTTCTCCCGATGTTGCATCCCAGAGCAAAATTCTACGATCACCATCGGGGCACACTAAAAGACTGCAGGAACCTCCTGACGACGTTCTACATTGTCCCCAAGCAACGGAGGCAAGACGGGGGGCATGGATATCCAATGCGTATACCAGTGCCCCAGTTTTGGCATCCCAGACATTGAAGCAGGACCTCAAGCCCACACTAGCCACCTGCGTACCCTCTGGACTCCAGGCAAGATTGCTGACGGGAGTGCCATGATTTATGGTGTTCACACAGTGCCCGGTTGCCACATCCCATATTTTGATCAGTCCGTCATAGGATCCACTAGCTAGCCATCGGCCATCTGGGCTAAAAACAACTTTCCATATCCAGGTGAGGTGAGCTGAATAAACAGCCTTCATTCGTCCGTAGGGCATTTCCCGTAGGTAGATATTCCCCTGGGTATCTGAGCTAGCCAGCAGATGGTTGTCTGGGCTAAACGCTACGGACAAGATATTGCTAAATGTTTCTTTAAACAGAGATTTGCTCAGATCCGCTTGGGCAAAGTTAGTCTGATGGAGGGACACCTGCTGGAGGCAAGCGTGCCAGATTTGGAGGCCGGAAAAGTCAACACCGGAGAAGTTCACCCCCAAATGATGGCCAAAATTGATTAGATTCCCGCCTCCGTAGCCAGCAATCCTCGATTCATCGCAGCAAAGGGTTTCTAGCAAATGCAGAAACTGACGTTCAACAGCGGTGGGAGTTGTGAAAACCCGACGGAATTCCGCAACCACTGGGTCCAAAAACAAACGAGTCTGACTGTCCCGTACATATTCTGGTACGGTAGTTTTGACCAGTGCGTAGTTGCAAAACAGCGACAACTCTGCGGTTGTCACTTCCTGAACGATCTGTTCAATGATGAGATCGCAAACATACTCCATCACCACTGGCTGCTGGGTATATTGGCCCTGGTGCTTTTCCAGAAGGTTGCGCCGACACAGAGCCTCTAGAGCCTCCAGTAGTCGGTAGCGAGACACTGGCGGCATCACATCTTCTTGGAGGGATTCAACGGTGGTCCATTCCCGATTGATCGCCAACCAAATCATCAGAATATGTTCCAGGTCAGACAGACGGACAAATTGTTGATCCAGAAGTTGACGCACCCCATTAAATAGAATTGTTTCCTGGGTTAAGAAGATAGCCACATTGCTGTCGAAGAGATCCTGAATTGAAGTCGACGCAATTTTGAGAGCCAGGGGGTTGCCGCCGTAGACCTCGATCAGGGTTTGGTAAGACGCGCTATCTCCCAGAAGTCCTTTAGCGCTAAGGAGTGCTTCGGCTTCGGCTTGCAAACCGCTGAGAACCAGCGATCTCACAGCTAAAGCTGGACCTTCTTGAGCCGCAATGACTTCGGGTTTTTCGCGACTGGTGATTACCAAGCAACTCGTATGAGCGGTGTCACCCACGAGCTGCAGCAGCTGGCCATAATCTTCATAACCTGGACGAAAGAGTCCTAGGGACTCTGGCTGGAGAATAGCTTCTAGGTTATCCAGAATCAGCAGACGCTTCGTGGCGCGCAGCGTCGGCAGCAGGGCACTGAGTTCAGGACGAGAATCAGATTGTCTTGAGAGCAAGGGTACCAGTTCGGTGAGCAGCGTCTCCAGCGGCGGAGCATTCCTGAGGCTGCGCCATACAATCTGATCAAACTCGGGTTGAAGCTGCTGGGCCAGTTTAACCGCTAAGGTTGTTTTGCCGATGCCACCGATACCTAGCAGAGCAACTAGGCGGCAGGCATCACCCACAATCCACTGCTGGAGTGTATCGAGTTCAGTGGACCGGCCTAAAAAAAAGGAGACATCTGGGGCTGCGCCCCAATCACAGTGGGCGGAGGGCGAGGGCTGCGGCTGGCTCTGTACCTCAACTGAATAGCGGCTTAGAGCAACCTGAAAGTTTGTTTTGCTGATCTTTTCGCCCAGAGCCTCGGAGAGCAACCGCCAGAGTTTGGGGCCGATATCCCGCTTGAGATAGTTGATGGAATAGTTGGAAGAAGCAGCAATTTGTTCGTAGGTCTGATCTGCGATCGCACCCAAGAGAATCGTGGTCTCCACATCTGAGAGATAGCGATCGGTCTGCTGAAAGACGGCTGCGTTAGCAGCAGCTACAATGCGCTCTAATTCCGTCATGGCATCTAAGGTGGAACCTGACTGCCATCAGCCTACCTTACCTTTCCATAACTTGAGCGGCATACTACCATCCAGAAATCTCGCCCGGATGATTTTGATGACTCGTTATCCAAATTTGTCGGCACTAACGTCTTTCCGATTCAACAGGTTCGTTTTGAAGAGGGATGGAGATCGTGGATCAAATTAGCATTGAGGGGATTGCGTGACAATATGTTGCAATCCTCCATCGATTAGAGGCGTTGTACGACACTTAACCTGTAATTCCCCGCTAGAAGGTCTTCGGCGACATGGATCTTCTAATCACCTGTATAGGGAGTTTAGACGACAAAATGACGCATAAGTATTACTTAGCTGTCGAATATCAGTGGCAAAGGTATATGAGCAGGAAATGAACCAACCTATTGTTTCAGAGAAACTAAGAATTCGACGATTTGAACGAGATGATGTCGAAGACTTTGTCAGCTTTATGACAGACTCTGACTCTACCAAATTCCTGACTTTCGGTGAAGAGCAGAAAAGCCAGGAAGGAGCCACAGAGCTGCTTGAAGCAACCATGGAATCCTATGATTCCGACGCACCGCTGATGGCTTTCGCAGTCGAAAATCAACAGACAACGGAATTTGTTGGATTCTGCGGATTGACTCCACGTGAGGAAGGTACTGTGGAAATCATGTACGCAGTGATGCCAAATGAACGAGGTCAAGGATATGCAACT
>JANQPU010000261.1 GCA_028285315.1 Acaryochloris sp. IP29b_bin.176 | reverse complement strand
TTCTCCCGACTTGAACAAGATTGAGCGGTCTTGGTCCTGGATTAAAAGTCGGATTCGCCACCAATTAGACTATTGTGGGTCTCTCAGAGAAGCGATGGAACATGTCCTGCATCTAGTGTCCTAAATAGTATGGCGGCTGCTATAATTGACCATTAAAGCGCCAAAGCTCAGGCACACCCAACTGGGCATACAGCCTGTTTTTATCAATATCGGTATGGGTAATGTCTACTTCAACTACTAAATCAGGCGGTGGATCTTGGTCTAAATCAACTTCTCGGCCCCGCACCTTGGATTCGTTTTGAATATAAAAGCACTTATCTGGCTCCGCCCCTTTCTGGAGTTTTTTACGGCGTAATGTTGTGGATGCCATACTTTTGATGTCGCGGCCACTATCCACAACTAAGCGTCTGATAAAGGCTCCAATAATATCGCTCGGATTTTCATGGGCTTCTAAAGGAACCATGAACTCTAGAACTCCTTCGTCATAGTGAAGTCGAACGGCTCGATGTTCGCCAAAGGCATCCAGTAATTTCTCATAAGTTTCCCAAGAAACATTACGCAGCGTAAGGCGCTGTTCAGCGGGACTGGTCTGGATGGTTTCTGTTACAGGTAGCTGAGTTTGCATCGTCTCTAGGCTCCTGATAGTTCATTGCCTCTAGCATAGGCTTTGAAGCGGTTCTGTCGCAAAACACAGAACAAGATCATCTTCATATCAACAGTCCCGCTATTGCAGTGAGTGGTCCTAGCTCCCTTTACAATATTCACGACAACCCGCCGTACTAACTGAATGAGCACTCCTAACCCTCGTCAACTCGCATTTCAGGGTCTTAAAGCAGTTCATCGAGGAGCCTATGCGGATGTTGCCCTTAGTCGGGTGATGCCGAAAACAATACCCGATGCCGATCGCCGCCTATTGACCGAGCTACTTTATGGCAGTGTTCGTCGCCAACGGACTCTGGATGCTCTAATTGACCAATTTGCCAAACAGCCTGCCCACCAGCAACCACCTGATCTGCGCACCTTACTGCATCTGGGACTTTATCAACTACGCTATCTAGACCATATTCCCGATGCCGCCGCTATTTTTACCACAGTAGAGTTAGCTAAACGCAATCAACTGTCGGGGTTATCGGGGTTTGTCAACGGATTGCTCAGGCAACATGCGCGGGCAGCAGTCAACGATAATGATCCTCTAGAGTTACCGTCCGATCCCATCCAGCGACTAGGCATCTTGTATAGCTATCCTGATTGGATTGTTCAGGTCTGGCATGATCAACTTGGTCTAGAAGAGACCGAACAGCTCTGTGACTACTGCAACCAGCCTCCCCATATAGATTTGCGGATCAACCCTTTGAAAACAGATCGCGAGATTGTGCGATCGCAACTCGCAGCAGCAGGGATTACAACATCTCTACTCCCTCACTTACCCCAAGCCCTCAGAATAGAAGGTAAATCCGGTCCCATTCCCCAACTACCTGGTTTCCAGGAAGGCTTATGGACCGTGCAAGAGGCCAGCGCCCAGCTTGTCGGGCATCTACTCAACCCTCAACCGGGAACCATTGCTCTTGATGTCTGTGCCGCACCCGGCGGCAAAACCACCCATATGGCGGAGCTGATGCAGAATCAGGGGGAAATTTGGGCCTGCGATCGCACCCCGTCTCGTCTACGCAAACTCAAGCAAAACCTCCAGCGTCTAGACATCAACACAGTCAAAATTTGGACTGGGGATAGTCGTCAACTTTCAGATCACATTCCCCTTGCAGCTTATGTGCTAGTGGATGCGCCCTGTTCAGGCTTAGGCACTTTACACCGCCATGCCGATGCCCGTTGGCGTCAAACCCCAGACAATATCAAAGAGCTATCAACCCTACAGTTAGAACTACTACGGAACAGTGCTCGTTGGATTAAGCCAGGGGGACAAATTCTCTATTCCACCTGCACACTTCATCCTCAAGAGAATGAAACTGTGATTGATCAATTTCTGGCACAAATGCCGTATTGGCAAGTCAAATGGCTTACAACTGACCTGTTACTCAGCACAGATCAAAAGACAACTAGCCTCAAGATTTGGCCCCATCAGCAACACATGGATGGGTTCTTTATGACAATCCTGCAACATGCTGAGAGCTGATTTCTAAACAGAAACTAAAGTTGCTAATCGATGTGTGAGCAGTCGAATAAAACAGCCATAAATCATGGCTTCACTCGTTTCTGGAT
>JANQPU010000260.1 GCA_028285315.1 Acaryochloris sp. IP29b_bin.176 | reverse complement strand
ATGCTCTTTCCCAAAAGGTAGTGGCTTCACTCACGGGATATTCTTATATCTTGGATGCTTTAGCTATGCAGGTCACCTAATAGGTGAATTGGTATAAGTCCATACTTTCTCTGCTTGAATTTTAAGTTATCTTTTGCGCTCCAGAGCAAGGTCGTTACTAATCCACAACACCTCACACTTTTGCAGCGACCGACTCTCAGCCATGCGCCAGATAGAAATTTTGTTATGCCGCCTGATGGTTTGAGTGGCACGCAGAGCCATTGGCTTGGATAATGTCTGACCGATTCTCACCCGATTCTCTGCGTCTTTTAATCTCTTCTTCCAGTAGTTCCTATGGGGATCAAGCTACCCTGTAGTCAACGCATTGTGACTCTCATCTATAGCGAGCAAATTCCTTATGCCCCAGCAACAATTTGGACTGATTGGCCTCGCGGTCATGGGGGAAAATCTAGCCCTCAACGTTGAGCGGAACGGCTTCCCCATTGCAGTTTATAACCGAACCCGAACGAAAACGGATGCCTTTATGGCGGAGCGGGCCCAAGGACGGCAAGTGGTCGCCGCGTTTACGCCAGAAGAATTAGTGGCGTCCCTCGAACGTCCTCGACGCATTTTAGTCATGGTGAAAGCTGGGGCACCAGTGGATGCGGTGATTCAGCAGCTCAAACCCATGCTGGAGCCGGGAGATGTGCTAATTGATGGGGGCAACTCCCTCTATGGAGACACGGTCCGACGCACGGAAGAGTTGGAAGCTGTGGGTCTGCGGTTTATTGGCATGGGCGTTAGCGGAGGTGAAGAAGGAGCGCTGAACGGTCCAAGCTTAATGCCGGGGGGAACGGAAGCGGCTTATAAAGATCTCTCCCCGATTCTGACGAAAATTGCGGCTCAGGTAGATGATGGGCCTTGTGTCACCTATATTGGTCCGGGTGGTGCAGGTCATTACGTCAAAATGGTCCATAACGGCATTGAGTATGGCGATATGCAGCTGATTGCCGAAGCCTATGACCTGCTGAAGAATGTCCTAGGACTGAGTCATACAGAACTGCATGAGGTCTTTAGTGAGTGGAACACCACGGATGAACTCAATTCCTTCTTGATTGAGATTACGGCTGAAATCTTCACCTATGTTGATCCAGATACCCAGCAGCCTTTAGTCGAGCTGATTTTGGATCAGGCCGGGCAAAAGGGAACCGGCCGTTGGACCGTCATGAGTGCGTTGGAGTTGGGCGTCCCCATCCCGACCATTACGGCGGCAGTGAATGCTCGGATTACTTCAGCCTTTAAGGATGAGCGAGTTAAGGCGGCTCAAATTCTGACGGGACCAACCGCGACCTTTAGTGGCGATAAGCAAGCCTTTATCGGCAAAGTTCGCGATGCCCTCTATTGCTCCAAGATTTGCTCTTATGCTCAGGGTATGGCCTTGATGAATACAGCTTCACGGGAGCTTAGTTTCAATCTGAATTTGAGTGAAATCTCTCGGATTTGGAAAGGGGGCTGTATTATTCGGGCGGGTTTCTTGGATAAAATCAAGTCAGCCTTTGCCGATGATCCAGCTTTGGCGAATCTGTTGTTAGCACCAGAGTTTCGGCAGACGATTTTGGACCGTCAGCAGGCCTGGCGAGAAGTGATGGCAACGGCAGCCCAGTTGGGGGTTCCCGTGCCAGCCTTTAGTGCTTCCTTGGATTACTTTGATAGCTATCGTCGCGATCGCTTGCCCCAAAACCTGACCCAGGCGCAGCGTGATTTCTTTGGTGCCCATACGTATCAGCGGATTGACCAGGAAGGGACATTCCATACGGAATGGACTGCCATTAATGAGTCCAAGGGCTAGTTTCCCAAGCTGGATTTTTGTGGGATAAGCTGGAACTGCCGTTGTATCGCGGCAGTTCTCAAGGCAGGGTAACTATGGCGAAGCGTGCGTTAAAGATTTTGGGTGGTGGAGTTGCGATCGCAGTCCTAGCCTTAGGCATTGGCTGGTTCAACCGCAATGCCATTTTAGAGTCCACGCTAGAGGGCGCGATTCAAGATGCTACAGGGGTGAGTACGGATATTGAAGGGCTTAACTTTCAGCCCTTTGCCGGAGATTTGACGATCCAAACCATCACCCTCAAAAACCCTCAGGGCTTTTCTACCCCCCATTTGATTAAAGTTGAGAACTTAGACCTGGATTTCCAACTGTCTAGCCTCTGGCAAGATCAGGTCGATATAGACTCCCTCAGCGTGAAGGGTCTGGATCTGAAAGTCGAACAGCAGATTCCCGATAATAACTTGGTGAAGGTCGTGGATACCTTACAAGCAGAGGATACGGAAGAGACTAACAATAATGAAAAAATCGTTAATATCGATCGCCTAGCCATTCGCAACATCAAAGCCTCGATTAAGGTGAGTGCCATTGGTGATTTAGGACTAGAAGAAGATTTAGACATTGGGGATATTGAGCTGACGGATGTGACCTCTAAGAACGCGGAGGGGAAATTGTCGGTTGCGATCGCCAATGCCGTTACCACTGCCTTACTCGCGAAAATCCCTCAGGACAGCTTGCCCATTAATCTTGATGGTGATAGCCCCATTAAGGATCTGCCCATTGATGACCTTCCTATTGATATTGAAGAGTTGATTCCTTAGTTCAACCTTTTCTTGCAGATTCCGAAGCAATGTATTGTTTTGTGCCAAAACATCATAGAGGCATCACGTTTTTTTACGGGTAGCGATTCATTTCAGGGGAACTCATAAAATTTGGGTAGGTGAGGGGCGTGACTGCCGCCTTGACCCACAGCGTTTTCTGAGAGGAGGTGTGGTCCATGACACTGCAATGGCATCACGGCGTTCGCGACAAGATCCAGCGGTTTATCGTGTTTTGGGTGGTGTTGGCGGCAACCTTACTCATGTTCATGAGCGTATCAGAATTTGCAATTGCCGATGAGGACCCGAACCTAGCACTGTTTGGTCCCCCGTTACCGGAGAATTTCTACCCCCAACAGCAACCTGCTGCTCCTGAGCTAGTGGATTTAGGTCGTAGTCTCTACTTTGACAAACGCCTGAGCAAAAATCAGGATATTTCCTGCAATAGCTGCCATCAGCTCGATCACTATGGCGTTGATAACCAACCCTTTTCCCCAGGACATAAAGGGCAGTTAGGAGGTCGTAATTCCCCTAGTGTCTACAACGCAGCTTCACATATTGCCCAATTTTGGGATGGTCGCGCTGCCGATGTGGAAGCCCAAGCTAAAGGGCCGATCCTCAATCCTGTGGAAATGGCCATGCCTTCGGAGGCTCAGGTCCTCGAAGTTCTCAATTCCATGCCAGACTATGTCGAAGCCTTTGCTGAAGCCTTTCCACAGGATAAACAGCCCGTCACTTACGATCATCTCGGTCAAGCCATTGGTGCCTTTGAGCGCGGGCTCGTCACCCCTGCTCCTTTTGATCGCTACTTTGCAGGCGATCAGACGGCTCTTAATGCCCAACAAAAGCGGGGGTTAACAACCTTCGTGGATGCAGGTTGTGCCCAATGCCATAACGGCACCTATTTTGGAGGCAATACCTACCAGAAAGTGGGACGAGTCAATCCTTGGCCTAATCAGGAGGATCCTGGACGTTACAAAGTCACGGGTGAAGAGAAGGATCGAATGCTGTTTAAGGTGCCGTCTCTGCGGAATGTAGCGAAGACTGGCCCTTATTTTCACGATGGCTCTGTCAAATCCTTGAAAGCCGCCGTGATTCAAATGGCCGACACTCAGTTGGGTAAGGATCTTACCAATGCTGAAGCAGGGGATATTGTCGCCTTCCTAGAATCACTGACCGGAGAACCACCAGCTGATTATATTCAGCCCCCCGTCTTGCCTGTGAGTACGGAAAGTACCCCTGTGGCTGACCCCACTTAAATCGGCTTCGCATGTCCAGCAGACTTGTACGCTACCATCAGATTCAGCACTAGATATTGGCTGTGAACAGTATGTCTTTTCTGCGTCGATGGGTGGCTTGGAGTTTGGTATTGGTGGTTGCGATCGCGCTGCCCGGCTGTAGCCTCTCCCAATTCAAAACCCAAACGGCCCGAGTTCCCCAGTACGTTAGCAGCGTTCTCAGCGAACCTAAGACCTTTAACTCCTCCCAGAGTAAAGAATCTCCCAACGTCTTTAGCTTAATTTATGAGGGATTAACTAAAACAAATGGGTTAACTGGAGAGATTGAGCCTGCCCTGGCAGAATCCTGGGAATTTTCCGCCGATCAATTGAAGCTGGTTTTTACCCTCCGCCCCAATCTGAAATGGTCGGATGGGATTCCCTTGACAACAGATGATGTGGTCTTTACTTACAACGATGTCTATCTGAATGAAGCCATTCCAACTGATACTCGTGATGTCCTCAGAATCGGCAAAAACCGTGCCTTACCGACGGTGAGAAAACTAGATGACCGTCGGGTAGAATTTTCCATTCCTGAACCCTTCGCCCCATTTCTACGGACAGCGGGAGGATTAACCATTCTGCCTGCCCATGCGCTGCAAGCACTAGTGAATACCCCTGATTCACAAGGAAAACCCCAATTTATTTCTGCTTGGGGTGTGGATACAGACCCCAGGGACATTATTGTCAATGGCCCCTACCGACTTGCTCGATACGATACCAATCAACGGGTGGTGTTCCGTCGCAATCCCTACTATTGGCGCTACCAAACCCCTGGTCAATCCGAGGGCAATATTGAGCGGATTATTTGGAAGATTGTGGAGTCCACAGATACCGCCCTGCTGCAATTTCGGTCAGGAGGGTTAGATGCTGTGGGAGTAGGCCCTGACAAATTTTCTCTTCTCAAACGAGAAGAAGAGTCAGGAAACTTCACGATTTATGAGGGAGGCCCTGACTTTGGGACCTCTTTTATCTTCTTCAATCTCAATCGGGGGCGTCGGAACAATAAACCGTTAGTTAATCCGATTAAATCGCAGTGGTTTAACAACGTTAAGTTTCGGCAGGCGGTTGCTTATGCCATTGACCGAGATAGGATGCTTGCTAACCTTTATCAGGGGTTAGGGCTCCCCCAGAACTCCCCTATCTCTGTACAAAGTCCCTACTATCTCTCTCCTGAGGAAGGTCTAAAATCTTATAACTACGATCCTAATAAAGCAAAGCAACTCCTGAAATCAGCGGGGTTCACTTATAACGCCCAAGGCCAATTGTTGGATAAAAATAACAACCGAGTGCGTTTTACTTTAATGTCAGGAGCAGGGAGCACAACGGGCGTTAAAATTGGCACTCAGATCAAGCAAGATCTATCAAAAATTGGGATTCGAGTAGATTTCACACCTATCGCCTTCAACACCTTAGTCGATAAGCTGGATGACTCCTTAGACTGGGATTGTGCCTTGTTGGCATTAACAGGAGGCATAGAACCAAACTCTGGAGCTAATGTGTGGTCAGTAGAAGGGGGATTACATATGTTTAATCAGAATCCTCAGCCTCCCAGTGAACCGATTCAAGGTTTCATCGTCAGTGAGTGGGAACAAGAAATCTCTGATCTCTATATTGAAGGAGCCCAAGAGCTGGATGAGACCCAACGGAAAGCGATTTATGCCAAAACGCAACAGATTGCTCAGGAGTATTTACCGTTCATTTACTTAATCAACCCTTTGGCCCTTGCTGCTATCCGTAACGATTTCGAAGGGGTTCAATTTACAGCATTGGGAAGTGTCACATGGAACATTCATGACATCCAAGAAGTGAGAGAGTAATGCTGCTTTAAAAAGCGTAGGGCAAAAATCTGCTAGCAGGGCAACTATGAGAGGTAGGCAAGACATACGAACAACTGCCAGGATAGATTATGGATCGTGTGCTTGCCTGATTAAACTCGTTAAACTAGTGGCAGAGGTCGGTCCATTGACAACACTTTGCCTTCGAACACTCAATGTATTATTGGCGGCTTCTTTCATCCTGGGACTATCGTTTCCTCGGCCTGCCCAGACGTCCATTAATCCGCAACAATCTCGCAAGCAACAACAGCATCTTCTCCAGCTAAAAATACAGCAGCAACAGCAACTTCAACGGCAATTGCAGCACCATCGGCAGTTACGTCTACATCAACATCGACAAGTGGATAAATATCTAAATCAACGACAACAGCAGTTTAGGCAGCGGTTGAAGCAGCAACAGCAAAATCGTGACTGGGAGCGGAGGCGATCCCTACAGTAACGCCATTGAAGAACGGGACGATAACAATCTGTGGAACTGTTCTCCTTATTGAGGTAGAACCCTTTCATCTCCAAGAATGAATGGGGCATTGCATGGCTTTTGCTTTTTCTGAACTACAGGATTGTCCTCAAGATTCAATCTTGGCAATGCAACCTATGTCAGGCAAGGCACAAACAGGATGAAAATAAGTCTCAAACCACTGAAGCTCTATAAAAACCATTTACTCAGTTTACTGCTGGCAACCTTCATTGGCCTTTGTTGCTGGCTTTCGCAAGGCTCGATATCCTCAGTATCCTCTGCACAGCCCGCGCTATTCGATGCCGTTTGGAATACCGTCAATGAAAACTTTTACGATCCTAAATTCAATGGTTTAGACTGGGCGGCGTTGAAATCGCAATACCAGCAACGGGTGGCACAGGCATCGTCTCGTGCAGAAAAGGCTGCTGTGATCAATGAAATGCTCGATCAGCTTCGAACATCTCACACCCGCCTGTACACCGCTGATGAACCAGCTTACTATCAGCTCTTAGGTATTTTCTATCCTCGGATTCGGGAATTGCGAAACGGGCTGCAAGCCACTTTCCCCGACGGAAAAGTTCAGTATGAGGGCATCGGTATTGTCACTCAGCGCATTCAAGACCAAACATTTGTCACAGCAATCTTGGAGAACAGTCCTGCAGCAAAAGCGGGTTTAAAGGATGGCGACCAGATCCTCAGTGTAGCTGGTCAGCCCTTTCAACCGATTCAATCTTTCCTGGGCCAAGCCAACCAACCCATCAGCCTCCAGATCCAAAGAACCCAAGACCCTAACAGTCAGCAAGAAATCACGGTCACTCCCCGACGATATGACGGCACGACCATGTTTTTAGAGGCTATGTCTGACAGTGTACAGGTGGTTGAAACAGACGGAAAACGCATTGGGTATGTTCACATTTGGTCTTATGCCGGAGATCAGTATCAGCAAAAACTGGAAGAGGAAGTGATTTACGGTCGTTTGAAAGATGCCGATGCTCTGGTGCTGGATTTGAGAGAGGGGTGGGGAGGTGCACCTTTAACTGCGCTTCATCTCTACACGGCTAGAGGTCCCAGTGTGACCAATATTGGTCGAAGGGGTGTGGCCTCTACCTACCGTGGCCAGTGGGAAAAACCTGTGGTCATGCTGGTGAATGAGGGGAGCCGCAGCGCTAAAGAGATTTTGGCCTATGGCTTTCAGGAATATGAGATTGGTACAGTGGTCGGTAGCCCCACTGCTGGTGCCGTGGTAGCAGGACGGCCCTTTCTGATGCCAGACAGCAGCCTATTATATGTCGCAGTGGCTGATGTCTATGTCGATAAAACCGTTCGCTTAGAGGGGAGAGGTGTAACGCCTGATGTGGTGGTGTCCTCCCCGATCGCCTATGCCCAAGGGAAAGATCCACAGAAAGAACGTGCGATCGCAATTGCCCGAGAAGCAGCATTAAAGTAGCTCGTTTGTGTCTGTCAGTGGTATAGCAATCGCCAGGTAAGTTAGGACGCAGCCTTCAGCACATGCTCCATTGCTTCACGCAGCGTATCGAATTGAGCCAAACACTTACGAATCCGACTT
>JANQPU010000259.1 GCA_028285315.1 Acaryochloris sp. IP29b_bin.176 | reverse complement strand
ATACCCTCTCTAAGAAGGTGGTGGCTTCTCTAACGGGATATTCTTATGTCTTGGATGCTTTAGCTATACAGGTCACTCAATAGGTGAATTGGTATAAGCCGCAGCCTAATGTTTAGTCACCAGTACGTTTTACACCCCTGTAGGAAACTCTCCTACAGGGGTGTAAAATCTAGGGTCTTGAACCCGAGACTAAAGCTAGATCAAGATTAAGCAAGATCAAAGCGATCGAGGTTCATTACCTTATCCCATGCTGCCACAAAATCTTGGACAAATCGTTGCTGTGAGTCCGCACAGCCATAGACCTCTGCCAAGGCTCGGAGTTGAGAGTTAGACCCGAAGATCAGGTCCACACGGGTTCCAGTCCACTTCAGTTCACCGGTATTGCGATCGCGTCCTTCAAACACATCTTGTGCCTCAGAAGTGGCCTTCCAGGTTGTACTCATATCCAGCAGATTGACGAAAAAATCATTGGTTAAACTCTCGGGCCGTTTGGTAAACACACCATGTTGAGCCTGACCCACATTGACATTCAAGACCCGTAGGCCACCGATGAGTACCGTCATCTCAGGGGCCGTCAAGGACAACAACTGGGCTCGATCCACCAGTAGCTCTTCTGCAGAGACGGAATATTTGCCTTTGAGGTAGTTGCGGAACCCATCTGCCCTCGGTTCAAGAACCGCAAAGGAGTCCACATCTGTTTGCGCCTGGGATGCATCTGTGCGTCCGGGTTTGAAGGGAACTTTGATATCGTACCAACCTGTATTCTTCGCTGCCTGCTCAACACCTGCGCAGCCACCCAAAACAATCACATCTGCAAGGGAAACTCGCTTGCTACCAATCTGCGAATTGTTAAAGGTAGTTTGGATAGCCTCCAAAGTCTGAAGGACCGTTACCAATTGGGCAGGCTGATTGACTTCCCAATCTTTCTGAGGGGCCAGACGAATTCGGGCTCCGTTTGCTCCCCCCCGCTTATCAGAGTCACGGTAAGTGGAGGCCGAGGCCCAGGCCGTTGACACCAGTTGGGAAACCGTGAGATTCGTTTCCAGAATCTGGCTCTTCAGGGTGGCGATATCCTGCTCATTGATCAGCTCATGATCAACGGTAGGAACGGGATCTTGCCAGATTAATTCTTCCTCCGGTACCTCCGGTCCCAGATAGCGCGAGCGAGGTCCCATATCGCGGTGGGTCAACTTAAACCAAGCTCTAGCAAACGCATCCGCAAACTGGTCCGGGCTGGCCAAAAAACGTCTAGAAATCGGTCCATAAATCGGGTCCATCCGCATCGCCATATCGGCTGTGGTCATAATCGGCGCATGCCGCTTAGATGGATCGTGGGCATCAGGCACTGTATTTGCACCCGCACCTCCTTGAGGAACCCACTGATTGGCCCCAGCAGGGCTTTTCGTCAGTTCCCACTCATAGCCAAACAGATTTTCGAAATAGTTGTTGTCCCATTGCACCGGATTGGTGGTCCAGGCCCCTTCGATGCCGCTGGTAATCGCATGAACGCCTTTGCCCGTGCCGAAGCTACTCTTCCAGCCCAGACCTTGATCTTCAATACCAGCTCCCTCAGGCTCGGGGCCTACATGGGCATCATCACCAGCACCGTGACATTTACCGAAGGTATGCCCACCCGCAGTCAGCGCCACCGTCTCCTCATCATTCATGGCCATCCGCCCAAAAGTTTCGCGAATATCTCGGCCCGAAGCGACTGGGTCAGGATAACCGTTGGGGCCTTCTGGATTGACGTAAATCAGGCCCATTTGGACCGCACCTAGGGGATTTTCCAGCTCCCGGTCTCCCGTATAGCGCTTGTCCCCCAACCATTCGTTTTCATCACCCCAATAAATATCTTCTTCCGGTTCCCAAATATCTTCGCGCCCCCCGGCAAAACCAAAGGTTTTGAAGCCCATCGATTCCAGAGCACAGTTACCCGCAAGGATCATCAGGTCAGCCCAAGAAATTTTTGCGCCATACTTTTGCTTGATAGGCCATAGCAGCATGCGAGCCTTATCAAGGTTGGCATTATCGGGCCAACTGTTGATGGGGGCAAATCGTTGGTTGCCCGTCCCTGCGCCCCCGCGACCATCGCCAATTCGGTAGGTTCCAGCGCTGTGCCAAGCCATACGGATAAAGAGGGGGCCATAGTGACCATAGTCAGCAGGCCACCAGTCCTGAGAGCTTTTCATCAGGTCAAAAATATCTTGCTTGACAGCCGCTAAGTCAAGGCTTTTGAATGCCTCAGCATAATTGAACGCCTTGCCCATGGGATTCGATTTGGGGGAATGCTGCCTAAGGATTTGTAGATTTAACTGATTGGGCCACCAGTCTCGGTTGGACGTGCCACTACCTGCGGTGAATTTCAGAGCCCCACCTGAAAATGGACATCCGGTTGCACTACTCATAGTCTTTCCTCTTGTATCTTGTGATGTGAATTTTTGGTTGGACTGCAAGTCGGGCAAACCTGTAGAACGGTCCTTGGATGATGGTGTTTCGTCAATGCTGGGAGGAAAACCCAGGGACTGACTTATCACGGATCTGAGGCTTGAAAGCAGTATTAGCACTCGTTCCATAACAGCCAGACCTCTCTATTGGTTTGCGACGTCTTGAAGTGGTGTAAATAAATCTCCTAACTTATATCAGAATAATTCTTATCTAGGAATAAACCAATAAGAAGAATTACCTAATTTTGTGAACAATTTTTAAACACGGATCTTTATGGATAGGAATGCTAAGCTCGGAATACCAGCATCTTAAAGTCCAAAGTTTCTAAATACGAGGGTTTAGTGCCTTCCTGGAGGAGAGATAGATGCAACGACAAGCAGATCAAATTGTCCAAATACTGAATTTGAAAGGGTTACGAGTCACTCCCCAGCGCTTTGCAGTATTAGGCAAAACGATAGTCATACCAGTCACAGACGGGTTCGTAGCCGATTGTCTGATAAATATGGTTAGAGGTGGGATTCGCAATATCGGTAAATAGGCAACATCGTTGTGCCCCCCGATCCAACAGTAGTTGACTCACCGCAGTGACACAGGCCGTCGCATACCCCCGCCGCCGAAATTCTGGGGGTGTATAGACTGGGCCAATTCGGCCACCCCCCGGTTGGGAAAGCCGTCCAGCCACCATCGAGACAATTTTGCGATCGCACCAAACATACAGGTCCTGACGTTTGAGCTGCAGGTCTAGAATGCGTTCTATATCCGCTTCCAGTTCACCAAAGGTTTCCCAGGAGAACGCCTCTGACCACTGCAAAAGTTGTTTGCGATCGCGCCTCGTCGCCACCCGTAAATAACCTTGTGCGGACGCTGGGCTGCGAACTTGAGTCAACTGGTGAATCCGCAGGTGCATCTTTAAGGTGCTGGACTGCCCTGTTCGGGATTCCCAAGTCTGAGAAAAGGCTTGGGCTTCACCGACAAAACTATTGATACCGGATAAAGCGGTGGCAGCCTGCTGGAAATAGTCCGCAATGATATCTAATGCCCCTAAATCTTGTACCTTCGACAGCACAACATTATGAGGAGGGGTTCGTATCCCCACGGCTTGGACCGCTCCCGCCGATTCCACCAAGAATAGATCGGGAAGGGTGGGAAAAGCTTCTGGTACCCGCACCAGAGCACTCTGGATACCCAGCAAAAGATTATGTTCAGCCGGATAGCACAGCAGATAAGCCTGGGTGCGATCTCGAAACGCTACCGCATCTTCAAACAGGATTAATTTCATGGACTCCATCAACCCTAGCGCTAACTGATCAACCCTATTGCTAACTGTGGTTGCTAGATCGCAATGCTTCTCGCACTTCCACTAAAATTTCCCCCAACCTATTTTTGCCACTACCATCCTGGCCACAGCCCCAGTAATAATCTTCAGGGGCATTTTCCACTAAGGCTTGATTGCCTGTAGATAATAAAATTTCACGGATGTCTGCATGGGTCTCAAATTTACAGAGCACCGCCTTGCGCATGACATCATCTTTAGCCTGTTCCCAATCAGACCGCAGGGGCCGTGTGCGTTGCCGTCCCAGACGAGCTGCATCTTTGGGCAATTTTACCTGCCGTATTTGGTCAGTATGGGGCGTGCCCACAAATTTTTGCGCTTGGAAATAATGTTCACTGGTTGGCCACCAGAATCCATCTAAGGTAAACCCATGAACTGAAAAATTAGAAAAACAACCATAGGGTTTTTCTCTACTGGAATAGAAGTAAATTGCCATCTTTTTCTCTTGCTTTATCGCTCAATTTCGTCCAGGTTCAGAGTAGATCTAAGATTAAAGAGTGAATTCTGTACTCAGATAATTAAAATCTCTCTGCTTATCCAAGCGTACTGAATAGCCTTATGAGTTCAGTTCTGCCACAACTTCCTCTGTTATGGATATGGGATTTTTGGACTCCAGAAAAACCACTAAAACTCTATTGACCAACTATCGTTCACTAGCTAAATCCGGACCTCTTGAAAGCCATTAACCTCGATTTAATTTATTTCTTCGAGAATTATGGCTGATTATTCCATTATTTTGTGGATGCTTTTACGACCATTGTGCTTGAAAGAATTGCGATGGGTAGTACCATGCCTTATAATACAATATACTACAAGCTGCATTGTATGGTAGTAAGCCTTCCCGTAGATAAGGCGTTTTTGATGAAGACGAATAAAATTCAACAGCAAAAACTTTTGTCACAGAAATAATCAACGGTTGTCCATTGTTGCGCTAAGATAGATTTGCTTTTTTTGTCAGAATACTGTGTCTTTGACTTAAGCCAGCCAATTTCTATAGCTTTCAGACTGCTTAGAATCTGTTCTTCCTCAATGTAATAATTTGAGCTTGCCAGTTGCAGATCAACTCACGGTATGACCTTAGGGGTGAAAGGTCATAGGTACTAGGCCCTCTTTAAAGAGCGGTGCCTATTTATTCTTTATCCAAATGATGGGGCAATTGGTGATTCTGCTTCGATTCAGATCTACGGAGTACTAGAGTGTCTTTTCTACCGCCTTTTTATCCAAGGGATTTGTCTGAACCATCCGATGCATTTGAACCGTCAGAACAGCCTAAACCACTTGGAGCTAAGTCATTTCCTCTGCGATTGTGGCAGATGCTGCAACCTATCAGTATTTACCAACAGATGGCACAGCGATGGACTCGAACAAGCGCTGTCCAAGTATCGCTGCGCTCTCACTTTGATTCCCGCTTAGCAAGCAATTGGCATCGCTTGGAACAAGAGAGACAACCTTTATCCCTCTTTCTATGTGAAATCGATGACTTTGATCGCTTGCGCCGACAGTATGGTGATCGGGCTTGCAACACCTCCGTTAAGCAAGTGATTAAGGTGATTCATGCTAATATTGAGCGCTCCAAAGATATGCTGGCCCGATACCATGGCGATACCTTTGCTGTTTTACTCCCCCACACCTCTATCGATGAAGCTGCCTGCATTGCCAAGAAAATTCGACTTCGGGTCAAGGCGTTAACAGAGAATTCATCTTTGTCTTCTCCTTTGCCAGAGCAGAACATTACCTTAAGTCTGGGCATTGCCACGCTTGTGCCAACTTCAAAATTAACCCCTGCCAATTTAATTGCTGCGGCTGAACAATCTCTACGCCAAGCACAACGGGCTGGTGGTAACCGCGTCATCCTCCAAGAAGGGGGACGGTAAGTCTATCTGCTTATTGCTGCACCCCTATCTAAACCTGCTGATACCAGTCGAATTTAGTGGGCGGGTTAGACCTAGAAGTCGAATTTAGTGGGCGGGTTAGACCTAGAAGAGGTTTGATCACAAAACTGTTCTGAATCTGAGTACAGCGGCAGTGGGCGCTTAGACTCCTCTTGATTTCGTTGAGTAGTGATTCGTTGGTGAGGTAAACCTGGTGTTTGATTGGCCAGGATATGAGTAGTTATGGGGACATGACTACTGTGAGAAACAGTCAGCTACACAGACCTTAATGTGTGACCGCTCATAGTACATATATACTGTTACTTTAACTTCGGTAGGAGCATTGCATTATGACTAGCCCTTGGGAACAGCATGGTGCCTTTAGTTGGTGCGAACTGATGACAACGAATACGGATGGAGCTAAGACCTTTTATGCCCAACTATTTGGGTGGGAAATGCAGGATCAACCTATGCCTGGAATGATGTATACGGTGCTGAAGTCTGAAGGGAAAGAAGTGGGGGGAGGACTGATGCCCATACCGGACGAGGCCGCTGGCTGTCCACCGACATGGGGGATTTATGTCACCGTAGATGATGTGGATGCTACGGCAAAAGCCACTACAGAACTCGGGGGAACAGTGATGAGACCTCCCACTGACATTCCCAATGTGGGTCGCTTTTCCATCATTCAGGATCCACAAGGCGCTGTGTTATCGATCATTAGTTATTTTCCCAAGCCTGCTTAATGGGACTGGTTGGGGTGCTGCTTGAGAATCAATGCTATTCGCTAGGCAAAGACCACACCTAGGAGCAGTAGCAGTACCCCAACAACTAGGGTAGAAATCATGCCATAGAAAGCGTAGGTGACGGACGTTTGTGTAGATTGGGCTAAAGCTTCTTCAGACTTCAGGGAAATGACAAACCTTTGTCCTTTAGTTGTTGGGTTTTCTAGGACCAGGCTCTGATTGAAGTCACTCACCTGCGCTACCACAAATACTTGGCGTTGCACTGGTAACACCGACTCTTGATAGCGATAGCCAATGGTTTGCCGACCTGTATCTGCACTGAGTGAGAGGAAAAAGCCACCCAAAGAGGGTTGTTCTGGACTGAATTCATCCAAGACTCGTACCGTTTCAATTTGGGCTCCCTCGGGCTCTACCCAAATTTCACCTGTATCATCTTGCAATAAAAACGGTACGGATTGGCGGTTTTGAGATAACATCTCCGATCCGCGTTGGGTCTTGGTGACCACATTGTCATCACTGTCTCGTTCAGTCACTTGTTCTTCATATTCCCGCACAACTGTCATGTGGTAGTGCACACAGGGCATTTGTTTGAGTTCGGAAATTAAGGGTTGATCACACTGAATGGTACCTCTTAGTTTGACGTAATCTCGCCAACTGCCAGCGCCCATTTCTAACGCAATCTCACTGGCTAGATGGTTCAGCTCGGCAATGCTAGCAGGTCGTGCTTGGTGCAGGCTCACTAGTTTGTATTTGAGATTGGAGTAAACAAAGAAAAGGATAATACCGATAACGATAAGAAGGATGCCAATGATTTGCATGGAGAATTAAACTCTTCTTGGCAAAGTAATGCTTCTAGCCATAAGCGATCGATCTTTTGGGACTTGCAATCTCTAGTTTTGTTGGTACAGAGACTTAGACGTTAACCCTCATCATGTCTCAAACTTTCTTTACTGCCAAGTTGGCGGATGGTTACCAAAATTTTTGAAATTGTCAGGTTTGGTTAGCCAAATTACTCAAAATGGCCATAATGCACCTTAAGTTTTGTTTTAATTATTGTTAAGCAGCTTGGAATTTATTAACTCTTTGGATGAGAGTAGCCAAAGTTGGTTTTACGCTGTAGAAATGAAACTCGGGTTGAGTGGCAGTGAGGGCAATCCATTTAAGGCCGACAGTGTATGGCTTAGAGGAGACCTTTAGCGTATCAGGTGGGTGACCATTCCTCAATTTCGGCTACTAAAAGCTGACAGATTCTATGAACGCCATCTCTGTTCGGAGGAGCATGAGATTGGCAAATGGAGGACTCAACAGATCATCTTACACTCAGAACAAAGATCAAGCGTTTAGCCCGTCGAACAATGTACTTTTCCTGTAGTCAAGATTGCACGACGCTGCGATTGGACTCTTCATCGATTCATATGAATTTCGCAGGACTGTTTATGAAGAAGATCAATAATATTAGCGACATGGCCCAACCCTAGTTCTTCCGTAAGCTGAAACCTATATTCTTCCGTAAAAATGGGCTTAATCCGAATTGGGATGTGTATACAAATATTAATTTATGTACATTTTTTTTTATGAACCCGTGGCCTCAGCTTATATGGTTAAATTGCATTTGTAGCAACACATACAAGTGTAAACTTTGAAAAATCTACTTTCTAAATCCTTAGTCGCTCTTATTGTTACGGAGTTTTAATTATGGCTAATTCAAGAAATAACGCCACTCTCGACAATGGCAATATGTCTGCATTTACAACTATTGTGGTCTTAGTTGTCAGCCTGTTTATAGTAGTACTAATATTTGCTGGACTTGCTAAAGTAGCCTCAGGTTGTTCATGTGATGCTACTGGCACATACTATAGTTTAAGGGCTTTATCTTGTCGTCCATGTGTTTAGTGAGAAATAACAACAAAAGTTATACTTGATGATTCACAAATAGCTCTTGAAAAGACTGTAGATAAAGATGAGGATAAGTTTGCTATTCCTCCTTGTCTATAGTCTTTTTGATATTATTAGTTGATTACTATTGACAATTCTTTTGATTTTTTTGAGTGTTATGCCAACGTAGCAAAGAATCATTGCTTGTGAATCTAAAGGTTTATGATTGTGCTGCAAACTAGGATTAGCGGCTCGTAACTGTAAAGGGTCGCAATCAAATTGACTCATAAACCATACTGTCGCCACCAATTACGAGTAGCGCTGGGACAAAAGCTTACATGCCTTGAGACGACGATTGAGATTTTCAGTGCCAATCTGCTCACGACTCAGTTTACGATTGTCAGCTCATTTGAGTAGCGTCACCTTGCCATTTTTAGGCTTCTTTCGAGGAATGTAGCGGTTGGCATGGTACTTCATCAATGCCCTAATAACCACTTTCTCGCAAACTCTCAGTGGCTTCGCTTAGATGAATTCTGGAGACTTTCAAAAGCTAAAAATTGAGACGTTATCCCTTGCCAAATATCGTGCAATTATTTGCACGAATTGCTAGATTGATGATCGAGTGGCACTTGTAGAGTATGGTATTTTTTCTGGCCTGAAGATAAGTACCTGTCCAACAATAATTGCATACTGCAATAGTCTGAAAAGTTTGTATAGACAGAATAGCTATTGTAAATAGTTCTGCACATGTACTTAGTACTGCTTTAGATCATTCTGAAGACGTTCAATTTGGTGATTTGACCCTATCAATGCGAACCAACTCAGAGCGGGCAAATCCTTGATACAGTGTTATCTTGTCTGGTAGACGAGACTTCCCAAGGGCCATCAAAGCAGATGCAATTCGTGTGCAATCCGGTAAATAGTTGACTTCTGGATGAATCCTCTACAATCATGGATGTGTTTTATTGACCCAATCAGTTTGACGATGGAAGTATTAGAGCTAAAGCGGGAAGTCGAACAGTTGTCTGAGCGCCTGGGTAAAACTCAGGAGTATCTTTGACCTACCTGCTCTGAATGCGCAAATTAACGATCTGGAACAACGTGCAGCCCAGCCAGATTTTTGGGATGAACAAGAGAAAGCTCAGAAGGTGTTACAGGATCTCAACGACCTCAAGGTCCACCTAACGCAGCTCCAAGATTGGCAAAGCACCTTAGAGGATGCCGAAGCCTTAGTCGAGTTGCTACAACTCGAAGCAGATACAGCCTTGTTACAAGAAGCTGAAGGTAACCTGCAACAGCTCAATCAACAGTTGGATCAATGGGAATTGCAGCAGTTACTGTCGGGTCCCTATGACAAAGTAGGGGCTGTCCTCACGATTAATACGGGCGCGGGTGGAACAGACGCCCAAGACTGGGCCGAGATGCTGCTCCGCATGTATACGCGCTGGTCTGAACGTCAGGGGTACAAGGTCCACTTGGCAGAACTCTCGGAAGGGGATGAAGCTGGTATCAAGTCAGCTACCTTGGAAGTAGAAGGACGCTATGCCTATGGCTACCTGAAGGCAGAGAAGGGGACTCACCGTTTGGTCCGCATTTCCCCTTTTAATGCCAATGGTAAGCGCCAAACTAGTTTTGCTGGGGTAGAAGTGATGCCCCAGTTAGATCATGAAGTGGAGCTGGATATTCCCGATACAGATTTGGAAATCACCACCTCGCGATCTGGGGGCAAGGGGGGCCAAAACGTGAACAAAGTAGAAACAGCGGTACGCATTGTTCATATACCGACAGGATTAGCGGTGCGCTGTACCCAGGAGCGATCGCAACTGCAAAACAAAGAAAAAGCAATGGCGTTGCTGAAAGCCAAACTGCTGGTGATTGCCCAAGAACAGAAGGCCCAAGAAATTGCCGATATTCGCGGAGATGCAGTGGAAGCCGCCTGGGGAAACCAGATTCGCAATTACGTGTTTCATCCCTACCAAATGGTGAAGGACTTAAGAACTAATCAAGAGACCACCGCCATTGAAAATGTCATGGACGGTGACTTGGATAACTTTATTGAGGCGTACTTACGGCAGGAGAATCAGATTGCCTCATGATCTTGACGATTGACGAGGTGCTGACTGCCGAGGAATTAGCTGAGATTAGGGATTCACTGGCAACGGCAGAATTTGTAGATGGTAAAACGACAGCAGGTTGGCATGCCAAATTGGTCAAAAACAATACTCAACTGGCTGGCAAAGCGGATTGCAGTGCGGATCTCAAAGAGCGTGTGAAGTCAGCGCTTCTCCGTCATCCCTTGTTTAAGATCGCCATTCAACCTCGTTCGATTCATACCCTGCTGTTTAGTCGTTATCAGGAAGGCATGTCCTACGGGGACCATGTGGATAATGCCTTTATGGGAGGCGCTCGCTCTGATGTATCTTTTACTCTATTTCTCAACTCGCCTGATGACTATGAAGGGGGAGAACTCTGCGTGGAATTAGCAGACGGTGTTCATACCTATAAATTAGCGGCTGGATCTGCGATCGCCTATCCTTCTTCCACGATTCACCGGGTAGAAACCGTGACGGCAGGGACCCGCTTAGTAGCGGTGGGCTGGGTGCAAAGCTTGGTCCGCGACCCCCAACAACGAGAGCTGTTATTTGATTTGGATACGGCACGGCGATCTTTATTCGCAACCCACGGTAAAACCCCGGAATTTGACCTGATTTCCAAAAGCCATGCCAATTTACTCCGTCAGTGGGCAGAGTGAATAGAGTGAGTTTCTGATGTACTGTCCCTAATTTTGTGCAGGTGCCAGAAAACTTATACCCCAGCTTATACAAAGCAAGCGCTAGCATCATCACGATCTCAGACTTGAAGCTGGAATACTAATAAATAAGGCAGTGTCTACAGCTACAACTCTTCTGGAGTAAGCCGCAGGCTAGGCTGATAGCCATTCCCCTCACTCCCATGTGATTTCTGTCGATCGCTGCTCCACCTGTGTGAACAGCCAGCAAGGAGAGCTTGACCAGCCATCTAGTTCAAGCTGGATCCTTGAGTAGTATGGATAACGGTCTCATCAGTAAGCCCTGTATTCAGGGCATGCTTGTGACATAGAAGCCAGACAAAGCCAGTCCACGGACTCATTTTCCCAATTGGGTCATGGGTGTTGAGTCATGATGTTCATACCTGACGGAATATAGAGCCAAAAACCCATTTTTCACAGCAGATACTATTTCCCCATCGGTTTTAGCCATAGTACCGATGGGGTTTTTCTTGTCAATTCACTATTAGGGCTGGGCTAGACTGGAGGTCAAGGAAAAATCTTTCGATCAAGCATGGATGCAGATCAGGCCCTGAGGCAGATTGAACAGCTTGTGATTGCCCAAACAGGTGAGCGTCTCAGTGAATTACAGCAAACGATTCTGAAGCAGGTTTGGCTGGGACAAAAATATTTCGATATTGCCGATGCCTATGGTTGTACTGAAGGTCATGCCAAAGATGTGGGGTCAGATTTGTGGAAACTCTTGTCCCAGGTTATCGGAGAGAAAGTCACGAAAAAGAACCTGCGTTATGTTTTGACAGACCATGTGAGTTTGTCTGCAACTTCCTCTCCTGAAAGGGCCTACAAACCTGACTTCGTCGGACGGCATCAAGCCATGAGCCAAATCAGCCAATGGCGCCAGCAAGGAGCAACGGCCATTGCCATCCAAGGGGAAGGAGGGCTAGGTAAAACAACATTGGCGCAGCAATACCTGCAGAGCCAGGGCTTTGAGATGATGCTAGAGCTGTTGATGGCGAAAGAATCCGACAATATTACCTCAGCACAGCGGGTGGTCGAGGAATGGTTGACGCGGGACTTGCAAGAGGATCCAGGCTTGGAATTTGGTATTAGTCTGGATCGCTTAAAACGCCATCTCCACCAGCGCCGCATTGGTGTACTGGTCGATAATCTGGAACCCGCTTTAGATCAGCAAGGTCTACTCATTCCTGAGCATCGCCCCTATGTAGAGCTGTTTCGAGTTCTCACAGACCCTCGTAATCAGGGACTAACCCTGGTTACGAGTCGCGATCGCATTTGTGAAGCTAGCCTCAACTTGCAGCATTATCGTCTCTCAGGCTTAGATGAAAACGCTTGGCAGCAGTATTTCCAGCTTCAGGAGTTAGCTATCGACGTTAAGCTGCTAAAGCCAATGCATCGGGCCTATGGCGGTAATGCTAAGGCGATGACCCTGCTCTGCGGGGCAATTCAGTCCGACTTTGGTGGAGATGCGACAGCCTTTTGGCAAGATCAGCAGCAGGATTTACTGATAGCTGCTGATCTAAAAAATCTAATTAATAACCAAATTGACCGTCTACAAACCCTTGACCCTCAAGCCTATCGGTTATTTTGTCGTTTGGGCTGTTATCGATATCAGACCATTGCCACCTTACCCGGAGAAGGAGTCTTGGCCTTGCTTTGGGATGTGCCGGAGGCAAAACGACGGGCCAGTATTCTATCTCTGCAAAACCGTTCTTTGGTGGAGTGTCACCAAGGCCGATATTGGCTACATCCAGTAACGCGAGCCGCAGCCATCACCCGTCTTCAAGACAGTCCTGATTGGCCTATGGCCCACCACCATGCCGCCCAATACTGGTCCCAAAGTGTCGAAACCCTTACGACAAATCAGGATGCCTTGCAGGCTCTAGAAGCCTTTTATCACTACAAAGCCATTCATGACTATCCTCAAGCAGCGGCAGTTCTACTCCAAGTGCGTCAAAACCAGTGGCAACAGTATTTGTCTCTGGGCAGTAGCCTCTATCGGATGGGGTTACATCAGTCTCTTCTGGGGGAGTTACCGCCGTTGATGACGCATCTGCCCTGCGATCGCAGCTATTGCGAACTCCAGAATATTCTGGCGGATTACTATTGGAGCACGGGACAGATTCGCCAAGCCATTGCCCTCCAAAACGACTCTCTCAGTCTTTCTACCCAAGCCCTGGCGGATCCAGACTTAGACTCCCGCCGCCGTCGCCATTTTCAAGTTCAGGCCCTCGATTCCCGCTTAAGTTTAGGATTGTACTCCTTAGATTTATGGGAACTAGAAAATTCCGTCCAATGCTTTCAGCAGGTGATCGAGATTGCTACCCGAACCGATCAAGAGCGTTGGGTCCCAAAAGCTTCAATTTGTCTAGCCCTGGTGTTCACACACCTAGGTAAGAAGCAGCAGGCTCGACAGTTAGTTACCCATGCTCTAGGAGAACGCCTGCCCGAAACCGAGCAAGCCGCTCGTCTAGCCTACTTTATGCAGTTATTGGGCCAAACCTATACCCACCTTGGGGACCTGCCCTCAGCCTATGCTTTGTTTGAGCAGGCACTGACAGTGGCAGAAGCCAGTCATTATCCCCATATCCAAGCCCGAACTTTAACGGGACGTGCTGTTATTCACCGTCTTCAAGGCCAATTCGCCCCTGCGGTTGCGGATCATGACCAGGCGATTGTGCTGCTCAAACCCCTCAATGCCACCTGTGATTTAGCAGAAGCCTATTTTCAGTTGGGGCTCACCTATCAGGCGATGCATCAAGTTTGCGATGCTCAAAGAACGGCCTACGTCCAAAGGGGCCATCGCGACCAAAATTTCCACCAAGCTATCCAGCTATTCACAGCCATGGATGCGCCTTGTCAGATTCAGCGTGTTTTGGCCCACACTATTTCGACAGAACATTAACTTCGCTGACGAACCCGTCGCTGATGTCTGCGTCGTTGTTTGTGGCGACGGGCCGCTATAGCAGCCCACAGTAACAGGAGGGAACAGCATAATCCTGTCAGCATAGGCACTGCCACTGCGGCGGTAAAACAGAGTTGATATGCACGCTCTGTCCATTCATTAGCAGAGACAACGCGCTGGAAATAATTGAGCAGATAGCCCAAGGGGAGTAGAGCCAGCACAGCCATCGTGCCAGCACCAATGAACCCCAATGTGGGTCCCTGTCGACGAATAACCCGTCCACCGAACCAAGTCAAACTGATAAACAAGCCAGATACAATCAGACCCGCTCCAAGCATGTATAGCGCTAGCATATGAGTTTTTTGAGCGGTTATAGACTCAATATTCTTCTAACACGCAGCATACTGAACGACGGCTGTGGGACAGAAATTATCAATAAAAGCTTAATATCCCTTGGCAGAAAAATCTAAGGTTTGGGCAAACATGACGCGCTGAATTTCGGTCTCAAAGGTGCCGTCAGCATGTAAATGAAATAACCTAAATCCTGGTTGAGCTTGGTCTAGGGCGAAGGTTTTACTGTGAGGTGCAAACTGAATACAGGTGGATGGCGTGCTCAGGTAATGGACATTATGGCGCTGATGTTCAAATTGCTGATGAATATGACCAAAAACGACGAGTTTGACGTGGGGATGTCGATCGAGGATGGCAAATAAATCATCTGAGTTTTGTAAGCCAATTTGATCGAGCCAATCCGATTTAATGGCAAACGGTGGATGATGGAGCGCAATGAGTGTGGGATGGGGATAGCACTGTTTGAGTTCTTGATTGAGCCAACTTAAACGCTCTACTGATAACTCTCCATAGACTTTTCCAATAATGCTGGAGTCCAGGAGTAGAAAGTGCCAGCCCCCCATTCGATAGGATTTATGGGCCTGAAAGATCGGATTGGTAAAAGTGGCCTGCATCGTGGGCAGATGATCGTGATTTCCTGGGAGCCAGTAGGTTGGAATCTGTAGGGGAGCGATTAAGGCTTGGATCTGTTGATAGGCAGTATCCGTTTCATCTTGGGCTAAATCTCCTGTCAGTAAAAGCTGATCCGGCAGCACAGGGAGCCGTTTTAATTTTTGCAATACCGCTTCTAAAGATGAGAAGGTATTCAACCCCAATAGATCACGGTTGGGGGTTGCAAATAAATGCAAGTCCGACAATTGTGCAATCAATAGAGGTGAATTTTTTCCCATGCTTTACTAGTAATTAGAAGCCAAAAAAATCCCGAATAGCTGTACCTAAAGGATACCTGATTAGAACGTGGTAAAGCAGCTTGATGGGAAAACTCCTGTCCTCATGATTGTTGCTTTCTCCCATTCATGAGCTTGCCCAATCTGAGTAGGGTGTTATCTCAGCATGTTCTCTTAAGCCTATCCAGACATGAGCCTAATCGTAGTGTCCAAATCCTGTGATTGGCGTGACATAAATCACAGCTCTCTATTTCGGTGAAGCTCAAGCTGTGAACCTCGCCTCCTTCAGCTAGAGTTTATACCCTTCTCATCTGGATGCTGTTTCAGGATGGTATGAAGTATAGACATCTCGGGACCATTCCGATCAGATGTAGCAACTCTTTGATTTATAGCAGTCGCCATATTGAGAAGGACGTAAACTAGAGAAGTCTTTCATTCTATGGTGTGATGCCCAAGACCTATAGTTACGACTTACGTTGCAAAGTGATAGATGCGATTGAGCTCGATGGGATGCGCCCTTCAGAAGCGAGTGAGCTCTTCCACATCAGTCGCAATACTATTCACCTATGGCAACGTCTCAAGGCAGAAACGGGTGATTTGCACCCCAAGCCAGTCCATCATCCTGGCCATAGCCATAAAATCACAGACTGGGACAAGTTTCGAGCGTTTGCTCATGAGCATCGCGATAAAACTCAAGCTCAGATGGCTCAATTATGGGATGGCGATATTAGTGAGCGGACCATCTCCCGAGCCCTCCAGAAAATCGGATTTACTCGAAAAAAAACGTATGGGTACCGAGAACGAGATGAGTACAAACGGGCAGAGTTCATCGAACGCTTGAGTACCGTGGATCCAGAGGATATCGTCTATGCGGATGAGTCGGGCATGGACCATCGAGACGAGTATGACTACGCTTATGGTCCCAAAGGTGAGCGGGTTTATGCCTTGAAATCTGGACGTAGAAGCGGTCGAGTCAATATGATTGTGGCGTTGAGGGCAAAGCAGTGGATGGCTCCGTTCACGATCGAAGGGGCTTGCAATCGGACCGTATTTGAAATTTAGCTGGAGCGTTGTTTGATACCTGTACTCAAACCTAGGCAAAAGCTGGTGATAGATAATGCCACATTTCACAAGGGAGGTCGCATACAGGAATTAGTAGAAGCAGCAGGATGTGAAGTTTGGTATTTACCACCTTATTCTCCTGATTTGAATAAGATTGAGCGAGCTTGGTCTTGGATTAAAAGTCGGATTCGTCACCAATTAGAACAGTGTGGGTCTCTTCGAGAAGCAATGGAGCATGTCCTGCATCTAGCGTCCTGAATAGTATGGCGACTGCTATAGCTTGAAAATTGATTTGTGCGTAGGTATTCTTGGATTGAAGTGGTCCCCATTGGTTGGACAATTTTGAGGGGTCGCTAAGCTCTGAACAAAAGACCTATGTTTAACTTGTTCCACGAGTATTACACAGGTGAAT
>JANQPU010000230.1 GCA_028285315.1 Acaryochloris sp. IP29b_bin.176 | reverse complement strand
CTCTATCCAGAAACGAGTGAAGCCATGATTTATGGCTGTTTTATTCGACTGCTCACACATCGATTAGCAACTTTAGTTTCTGTTTAGAAATCAGCTCTTACAGTCAGAGGTTATGCTGCGATGAACAACGAAAATACCCAGAACTCAACACGATATAGACTATAAAATAAAATCAAGCGGTGAGTTGACTACTCTGTAAAATCCTTAGTAGTTTATGTCTTTTAAATCACAAAGACAGTTAGTCGGTGTCGACAAATTATCTTTGCAAAAGTGAAATTCCTGCATCATTGTAATCCCCCGAATTTCATCCCTGTTGGCTAGTAAATCGAACACACTTGGAAACTAGTCACAATGTAAAATTAAGAATATACATATTTCTTGAAAATTATATTGAAATAGCTGACCAATCTCGACATTTTTCTTGCTATTACTATTTTCTTATTATTCAGATACAAAATATTCCTCTTTTAATCGGAAATTATTTTGTTCTTAAACTAGAGTTTTTCCATTCTTAAAGTTGGAATGAAACCCTAAGTCTGGGAAAGATTTTCAAGTTGATTATCTTTTGAGATTCCAACCTGTAAATCTTATCGAGAATGCTGAAGCCTTGTCAGCAGAGGCATTCTCCTTTCTACTGTTTAGTAGTTAAGTGAGAGTTTAAAGACTTTCACCATACGTATTAGTGTTCTGGTAGGAACTTCTAACAGTGTATGTGCCACAAATTTTAGTTAATGACTTCAGTATCATAAATCCAACAGAATCTAAATAGAGCCTGGTCATTCACAGTAGGGATAGTGAAACTTTTCTTAGGTTTTCCAGGCTGTTGTATCAGCCGAGTAGTGGACATAACAATTTAACTACTGGGCAGCTTTTTGATGTTTGCTTATTTCACATTTTTGTTGATGAGAACTGTTGTTCATTAAAATTTATCTGCTTATTAACGTTTCGATGTCTATTACTTAACCTTTATAAGAAATTATCTCAGTTAGTTATCCGCTGTTGACATTCTCTTCTGGATCACGACTTTCATGTCCAGAGCTGATAGATACAGCAGCTAATGAATTAATTTCTGAGGTCTAGTTCATGACAAGTAACGTCATTTTTATTCATCCAGATGGAGCGGACCCATCACATTTTGCTGCTGCTCGGTTTGAATCAGTTGGCCCTGATGGTCGCTTGAACTGGGATGAAGCGCCTGCAGCAGGTGTCTATCTAGGGCACCTGGACGATAGCGTTGTCGCAACATCCAATGGGGGTGCCGTCGTTCATGCCTATGGGATCAAATCTGTTGCTCCCAGCTATGGCTTTGATGAGAACGGGGTTGCATACCAATCCCTAGCTGCCCTTCAAGGGCAGAATGTAGCGGGTTCGGCTCCAGACGCAACGGTTCTAGAAGAGGCGATTGCTGCAGGCCGCCCAACGGCTGTGATTAACTCAGGCTTCATTGCTGAACCCGGTACAGGCGTATTTCTAGCTGATGCAGAAAGTCGACGCGATCGCGAGGGCATTACAGCTCAGATTGTGGAATCTGGTGTCAACGTGATCATGGCTGCGGGTGAAATTGATTACCTACCCGTTGGTACAGTAGGGTTCTTCGGTGAAGAAGGAACCCGTACAGATGGTCGTAACCTCATTGAGGAAGCCGAAGTCATGGGCTATACCGTTGTGTATACCCGTGAGCAATTGGAAAGTCTGCCTGCGGACACCGAGCGTGTGTTGGGTGTTTTCGCTGCAGATGATACCTATAACGATGTTCCCGAAGGATTGCTTATTCAAGACGGTTTTGTGGATGAAAATGGTGAACTGATTACCTACGGTCAACCCCCTCTCAATCCCAATCCGCCCACTGTAGCTGAGATGCTACAAGCAACCCTCAAACTCGATTTGTTTAGCCAAGAAGAAGACGGGTTCTTTATCGTTCTCGAAGAAGAAGGAACCGATAACTTTGGCAACAACAATAATGCCCGTGGTGCGATTGATGCCACTCTCAGAGCCGATGCTGCCATTGGGGTAGCGCGCGATTTTATTGAAAACGTCAACTCTAATACCTTTGTCGTCACTGCTGCTGATAGTGCGGGAGGAGCTTTAGAGGTTGATGATGTTTCTGGGCCAACGGTGGGAACCACCACTACCCAACGACAGTTGGACGCAACTGGGGAAGACAGTGGCATTACTGTACCTTTAGATGGCACCACTGGCAGTGACACTGCGCCATTTGTGAGTGCTCCTGATAGAAATGGCAACAGTTACGAATTCGGCGTTGCTTGGGCCGGCCTACCGGATTTTGCTGGCAGCATTGTTTCTAAAGCCTACGGCGAAGGAGCGGAACGTTTACCTGCAACCCTCGATAACACAACGATTTATCGGCTGATCTACGAGAGTCTATTTGATGTTCGTCTAGATGCGCCGGAGGGTGTGCCGGATGATCTAACCCCTCGTGAGGCCCCTGACCCCACTGCCGATACTGGCAACGTCATTTTTATTCACCCGGACGGTACCAGCCCCTCCCATTATGCAGCAGCCCGATTCTCATCCTTGGGGACCGATGGCCGTCTAAATTGGGACCAAATGAGTAATGCAGGGGTGTATTTAGGCCATATAGATGATCGTCTGGTCTCCACCTCGAATGCGGGAGCGGTTGTTCACGCTTACGGTGTTAAACCTTTTGCGGGTAGCTATGGGTTTGATGCGCCCGTTGATGAAGGGGGACAAGAAATTATTGCGCTTTCGGGTCAAAACGCCACGATTGCGCAAGAGGCTCAGGCTGCAGGTAAAGCCGTCGGTATCATTAACTCCGGCTTCATTGCTGAGCCAGGCACGGGTGTCTTTCTAGCTGATGTAGACAACCGGGGCGAGACGGAGGCCATCACTGCTGAAATCCTGGATCAGCGACCAGAGGTAATTCTTGGGGCTGGTGAAACGGATTATTTACCTGTTGGTACGGTGGGCTTTTTCGGGGAAGAAGGAACCCGAACGGATGGCCGTAATCTCATCGAGGAAGCCGAAGCAGCAGGGTATGAAGTTGTTTTCACTCGCGACGAACTGTTAGCAGTTGACACTACCAATACTGATCGCTTGCTGGGTATTTTTGCAGCAGAAGATACCTATAACGACTTTTTTGAGGATGAGCTGCGACGAGATGGTTTTGTTGATGAAAATGGTGATCTGATTCTGTATGGTCAGCCACCCCTCAACCCCAATCCACCTACGGTGGCTGAGATGCTGGAGGTGGCGCTGCCAATTCTCGACCGGGATCCTGATGGTTTCTTCTTGGCCTTGGAAGAGGAAGGAACAGACAACTTCGGCAATGATAACAATGCTGCCGGTACTATCGAAGCGGCTCTGCGGGCGGATGAGGCAATCGGTGTTGCCCTTGATTTTGTTGACAATACTGACCCCAACACGTTAGTGATTACGGCTGCAGACTCTGATGCAGGTGGTTTGGAAGTTGACGATGTTCCCATTGATGGCTTTGGTCTTGACCCAGCAGATCCAGCATCTGGTTTTACGCTTCGGACTCAAGCTGAGTTGGCAGCTTTTGGCGATGACGCTGATGGGACACTCGTTCAGGTTGACGATATTGATGGCAGTAATGACGTACCTGGCTTCAGCACAGAGGTGTTCGACCCGTTTACCACAGGCGCTCCCGATGCCGATGGTGATGTCTTCGACTTCGGTGTTGCCTGGGCCACTCGCTCTGATGTGAATGGCGGCATTGTCTCCAAGACCTATGGTCTGAATGCTGACCTTTTACCTGCCACAACAGACAATACTGATATCTATCGCGTGATGTATCAGACCCTATTTGGGGTCGCTCCTGAAGAGGTAGGCAATAGTGAGTTAGAAGGATTTGCCTCTCTCCCCGCTGATACCTTTGCCGAGGGTCCTCCAGCAGGGGGTGATAACGGAGAAGGAGAACCCATTGATGCCAATGGTCGTACAGGTCCTTTCGATGGCCAACCCGTACAGGGCTTTAGCGGTGTTCAGTTTGCTGATAGTGATGGCAGTTTCTGGTTTCTGTCTGACAATGGCTTTGGAGCCAAGGCCAATAGCTCCGATTACTTATTGCGGCTCTACAAAGTTGACCCCAACTTTGCGGGCTCGGAAGGCGGCGATGGAACCGTTGAGGTAGAGGAGTTTATTCAACTCTCAGATCCCAATAACCTGATTCCCTTCGACATTCAGAATGAAGACACCCCCGAGCGTCACTTAACCGGATCTGATTTTGATATTGAATCCTTTGTCATTGATGGCAATGGCGATATTTGGGTGGGTGACGAATTTGGACCTTATCTCCTACATTTCAACAGCGACGGGGAGTTAGTCGAAGCACCCACTGCTACCTCTAACCCTGTGGAGCTGAATACCCTCAACGGTCAAGATCCGTTGGTGATTGGTCACCGGGGTGCCAGCGGTATTTTGCCCGAGCATACCCTGGAAGCCTATGCAGCAGCGATTGCGCAAGGGGCTGATTTCATCGAACCAGACTTAGTGATTACCAAAGATGGGGTACTGATTGCCCGCCATGAACCGCTGTTGGATGACACCACCAATGTTGCTGATGTCTTCGGACCGGAGCGAATGTCTACCAAAATGCTGGATGGGGTAGAAACCACTGGCTACTTTGCCGAAGACTTTACTCTAGAAGAGATCAAGATGTTACGAGCCGTGCAGTCTCGTGATTTCCGATCGCAAGATTTCAACGGGGCCTTCGAGATTCCGACCCTCCAAGAAGTGATTGAGTTGGTTCAGGGCTTTGAAGCACAAACCGGACAAGCAGTCGGCATTTATCCCGAGACCAAACATCCCACCTTCTTTGATTTACAGGGTCTGTCACTGGAAGAACCGCTAATCACCACCCTCCAGGAAACAGGCTTTACGGATCCAAATCGTCTGTTTATCCAGTCCTTCGAATTCCAAAACTTAATTGAACTCCAAGGTTTATTGGATTCGGAAGGTTTAGGTGATATTCCCCTGGTGCAGCTCTATGGCAATACCACAGCCAGCGCTAATCCAGATGAAGGATTTTCGGTTCCCTACGATATCCGCTACAACGTTGAGCAAGGCAATGACCTAGCAGCGATCTATGGGCAAGACTTCTTGGATGCTGCGGAAAATGCGTTGTCAGAAAACACGATTTACAGTGATTTAGACAATCCTGAAATTCTCCAAATCATTAGCGAGCAATATGCCGAAGGGGCTGGTCCTTGGAAAAATAACGTCCTGTTACGGGAAGATCTCGATACTCCTGTTGATGGCGATGGGGATGGCAACGCTGAAATCACAACTCAGTTAACGGGAGAAGTGACTTCCTTTGTTGAGGATGCCCATGCAGCAGAATTACAGGTCCACCCCTATACTCTGCGGAACGAGGAGCGCTTTTTAACGCTGAATGCCGATGGAACCCCGCAAACCCCTGAGCAGGAAATCCAACAGCTGATTGAAATTGGTGCAGATGGCTTCTTCACTGATTTTCCAGGGACCGGAGACGCAGTTCGAGATCAAATTGTAGCCGATGGGGTGCGCTCACCCGACAATCCTGATGTGCTGGCAGGTGATGAGGTGTCTAACCTGCCTCGTTCTCGTGGGTTTGAAGGGATGGCCATCAGCCCGGATCGGATGACCCTCTATCCCATGCTGGAGGGAACCGTAGCAGGCGATCCAGCAGGATCTGTGCGAATCTATGAATTTGATGTGGCCTCTAGTGAATATCAAGGGCTCGTCGGTCACTATCAGCTTGATGATCCCAGTCATGCCATTGGTGACTTTACGGTCATTAACGAAAATGAATATCTCGTGATTGAACGAGATGGTAATCAAGGAGATGAAGCTGCCTTCAAGAAAATTTTCAAGATGGATCTCTCTCAGGTGGATGATGATGGATTTGTGATGAAGGAAGAACTGGTTGATCTTCTTAACATCAATGATCCGAATGATGTGAATGGGGATGGAGATACGGCTTTCAACTTCCCCTTCGTTACCATTGAAGATGTCCTAGTGATTGATGAAGACACGCTATTGGTCGCTAATGACAACAACTATCCCTTCTCCGTTGGTCGCGGACCTGACATTGACAACAACGAAATCATCCAGATCAAGCTGAACGAACCGCTCGATCTCGATCCTCGTGTGGGCCTAGCGGGTCTTGACAACGGCGAAGGTGACGACAATTCTGATGGTGAAGGCAACGGCGATTCTTCCAGCGATGATAGCCCAGGGGGTCGCGGAATGGATGTCCTTTCGGGTGGTCTCGGTGATGACAACCTCAGCGGCGGTCGTGGCGATGACGCTATCACGGGTGGTCTCGGTGATGACAACCTCACTGGAGGCCGGGGTAACGATCTCCTAGAAGGCGGTCAAGGTGATGACGATCTATTTGGAGGTCGAGGCCTAGATACGCTGAACGGTAACGGGGGTAGCGATATCCTTGTGGGTGGTCGAGGAGATGATCTCCTGACGGGAGGCACAGGTGAAGACCTATTCGCCCTAGCTGCAGGTGACGGCACCGACACCATCACAGATTTCGTTCTTGACGAGGATGTCATTGGTCTAATAGGTGGCTTGTCCTTTGAGCAATTAGAAATTGTTCAAGGGGCCGGAGCGCAAACCGCAGATACTCTGATTTCTGTGTCCGAGACAGATGAACTCTTGGCTGTTTTGAGTGGGGTACAAGCGGATACCATCACCGATTCAGCCTTTGAGACGTTTGTTATCTAAGCCAAGATTATGGACTGATTTCCTTAGATAAACGACTGAATCAGCGACGAGAGGCGCTTCTGAAAAGAATATGCCTCTCGTTTTTTCTGGACTGGATCACGAGAAGGTATCTAACCCTGCATTGATTTCAGGGAACCAGATCTACCGCCATTGACTATTAAGTTCCACCGTTTTCAGTATGGCTAAGGCTCGACTGCCTCGTTCAGACTAACAGAGGACAATTTTGGCTTTCAATAAAACGGAGATACCGTCTAATCTGAGTGAATCAAGACTATTATAAAACCTTCAAAACTCAGGCTGGGCAATGCAGTCCAGAAACATTTGCAGGTGGCCCCCGACTGATATGGAATGTGGAGATGATGCCATGTCACCTGAATTTGTGCTAAATGGTCCGAGAAATGGCTTCTTGGGGTGGGGAATTATCATTATCATCGTCAGTAGTTTTTGGATTAGGGATTTTTTCAACAAAGGCTTATTAGAGATTTTGCGGCATAGTCCTAGAGTATGGAATTATCTGCGAGAGAAGAATCCTGGTTGGGAGATAGACCTCAGAGCTGATTTCTAAAGAAGGTATAAAGCGGACAAGTTAGGTCAGAAGTGTGCGATAGCGTTTGTGCATTCAGTCCAAACTAAGGCGATGTGCGACTTAATTGAGAGACCGTGAAGATAAGGAGGCCCCAGCATCATAAGCTTCTGAGATAAAGCAATTCATACCAATAAGTCTCCAAGAG
>JANQPU010000224.1 GCA_028285315.1 Acaryochloris sp. IP29b_bin.176 | reverse complement strand
TTGCTATAACTTCTTGGCTTTTTTGCCATGACCCCAGTTCCTCCTGGACTTCAGCTTACTCTCTCTGCTGACTGTCCAAATTTTGGGGGTCACTACAGTGACCTCATTTTTACGCAGGGACAACCCGCGACCGGGTTCTTCGTCATTAAAATGGGACGCGTCAAAGTCTTTCAGATCTCAACCACGGGGAGAGAGCAAATTCTGCACATCTTTGACTCAGGAGACAATTTTGCCGAAGTGGCCGCAATGGATGGCCAATGTTTCCCTGCCTCCGCAACTGCTCTGGAACCTGCCACAGTTGCTTTTTTCCCCGAGCTGCGTTGATGAGGTTGCTGCATCAATATCCTGACATTGCCGTTAAGGTGCTGGTCACGTTATCGCGACACTCCCGGCATTTAGTCAAGGTGGTCGAAGACCTTTCCTTTAAGGATGTGCCGCAGCGATTAGCAGCCTACTTGCTCAACTTGAACGATCGCAACAAAATTGTCCCTCACGCTCATCAGACGAAGGTTGTGACCCTAGATTTAAGCAAAAGCCAGTTGGCTGCAGCCTTGGGCACCATTCCGGCGACCCTCTCGCGGGCATTCTATCGTCTCAGCGCCGACGGCATCATTACTGTCCAGGGGATGCAGATTGAGATTCTGGATTGCGATCGCTTAGAAGACTTAAGTCAATCCACAGATACCCCTGAAGTTTCTCCTAAGTCGGATGCAGCTACTGATCCGAAACTAATCCGCTCAGATGAATAAGACTGGGGCTCAAGGTGAATCGTTGAACGCACGGGTGCATATTTTTCGTTCAGAATTGCTTCAACCTGCTCAGTGATCTGATGGGCCACCTCTACACTATCTGAATCAACAACAAGGTGCATCTCAATAAACGTCTGTCGTCCCAACAGCCCTCTGGAGGCAATATCATGGCAGTTGAGCACCCCAGGGACATTGATCACCGCTGTATGAATGGCTTCTGGTGCAATCGCCATCTCATCCACTAGCCAGGGCAAGTTGCGTCGCAAGACTGACCAGCCGCTGGCAAACACCAAAATACACACTGGAAATGCTAGCAGCACATCTACCCACTGATACCCCAATCCCACACCAATGAGGCCCAGGATTACCATTACGGTCACCCAAATATCACTCATTGTATGTTGGGCATCCGAGAGGAGAATACTGCTATTGACCCGTTCGCCAACGCGACGTTCGTAAGCTGCTACCCCAATGTTGACGGCCAACACCACAAGCAACAGTTCCAAAACTTGAGGAGACATCTCCACCGCAGGATGCTGGCTGAGAAGATGATCCACAGCTCCTTCTAAAATTTCAAAGCAGGCAATCCCCAAGAAGGCAGCAATACCCAAAGCCCCAATTGCATCAAACTTCTGGTGCCCATAGGGATGTTCTCGATCAGGTTCTGGGGATGCCAACCGATTCATCGCTAGCCCCAGCACGTTGTTAGCACTATCAGTGATGCTATGCAGTGCATCGGCAAATAGGCTCAGCGATCCCGTCCACCACCCTAGCCCAGCCTTGATCAGCATCACGCTGACATTCAATAGCAATACGATAATAAGAACAATTCGCACCTCATAGCGATGATCAACCGTCATTAATACACTCTTACCTTTGCTAGAAACAGAAAGCGTCAAGACTACTCTTAGTTGATTATCGCAGTCGATTGCATCTATTCAAGAGTAACGACTAAGCTTGCAAACATTCACTCCCGTGAATAAAAATTAATGCAAAAATTTGCCTATTCTTCATAGCTTGCCAATTGCTTTAAATCTGCAAAACACGTCTAAATTATTAAAACAGTCTAAACGCAGGTGGCCTTAAGGGGAATCTTATTGATAATCGATCTTAATTATCAAGGCAACATTTTTTGCAAATATCAATCTTGAGTATTGCAAGTGAGGCATCCTTGTCCACCCAGTGTATTGATGAATCCCTGCTGGTGGAGTGTGTTGGCATCTGCGATTTGAGGCCAGAGTTTGTGGCTCAGACCAGAACACATTTAGTTAGACCGATACTGTGATGCTTGGGTACAGGGGGGAGCTGGCGGTTGTAGGGATAGCCTTCTTATTGATGTAGGTCATTTCCGCATTTTTGGAGGATTCTGCGATCGCTGGCCAACAGAGATATTCAGCAGAGTCTTAACGCAACTGATAAGGAGATTACCCTGAGCGCATGGACAGTCTCGTTCCTGATGATACTCACTCGACCCTGGCAGACATACAACCGCCACAACAACTGTGGATCGTTGGCTATCGCAGCACTGCCAAGATCAATCACTTGATCGGGATGGGGTTGGCACCAGGGACCGCTATTGAAGTCTTACAGATGGTTGCAGGCAATTTGGTTGTTCGCATCGGCGAAACCCGCATTGGCATCAGCCAGCAAATTGCCGAACAAATTTTAGTGACCGATCAGCCGCTGAATACCGCTGAAAAAGTAATGGGAGAACCCTCCAATATGGAACAAACAGCCCCCTTAACCCTTAAAGATCTGCAACTTCACCAAACAGGCAAAGTTATGGGCTTTGCCGATACCGAGACCCCAGACCTCAGAGCCTATAAGAAAAAGTTATTGGCGATGGGCCTTACCCCTGGGACTGAATTTATCGTAACTCACATTGCCCCTCTGGGCGACCCCGTAGAAATCAAGGTTCGAGGCTTTCGACTGAGCCTTCGTCAAGCAGAAGCCACCTTCCTCATTGTCCAAGAAGTACAGGAATAGAGATGTCAACGCCAACCATTGCCTTAATTGGCAATCCCAACTGTGGTAAAACCACTCTTTTCAACGATTTAACGGGTACGAATCAACGAACTGGTAATTGGCCAGGGGTCACCGTTGATCGCAAAATCGGTCATTATCGATATAACGACACTGTCATAGAGGTCGTAGATTTACCCGGTGTTTATTCCCTGGATGGCGAAGATGACAGTACAGGGTTAGACGAGCTGATTGCCCGCGACTATTTATTATCCACTGAAGCGGATTTAATTCTGAATATTGTGGATGCCTCTAACTTAGAGCGGAATTTCTACTTAACGACCCAAATCATGGAAATGGGACTGCCCATGGTGGTCGCCTTGAATATGATTGATATTGCCCAGGATCGCGACCTAGCAATTGATGTGCATGTGCTCTCCAAACGACTGGGATGTCCTGTCAATTCTATCAGTGCCTTTTTAGGGGAGGGCATTCATGACCTCAAAGAGATTATTAGTAGCCATGTCATTGATCCGAAAAATCAGCCAACCTTTGTCGCCTATCCCGCTGTCATAGAAGATGCGATTCATCAACTGGAGCCCATCGTGCAGCAACAGGGACATAATCCCAAAATTGCACCTCGCTGGACTGCATTAAAGCTACTCGAATATGAAAACCGAGTTGCCCCAGAATTGCAGGGCCAGCAACTTGAAAAAATCATTGCTAAGCATCGCCGTCAAGTGCACCAGTTATTGCATGAGGATATTGATATCCTAGTGGCCGATACCCGCTATGGCTATATTCGCAGTCTCATGCAAGCGGCGGTTCAACAGACCCGAATGGTGAGTCACTCCAGGTCTGATCAGATTGACCAGATCGTCCTCAATCGCTGGATTGGCATCCCCTTGTTTTTACTGGTGATGTATTTGATGTTTTTCATTGCCATCAATATCGGTGGGGCCTTTATTGACTTTTTCGATATTGCGGTGGGCACGATATTTGTCGATGCCCCTCAAACCTTGCTAGAGTCTGCAGGAATGCCAGGTTGGATTACAGGCATCATCATAGCCGCAGGCAGTGGCGTCCAAACCGTCGCAACCTTCATTCCCCAAATCGGCTTGCTATTCCTGATTCTGGCATTATTAGAAGACTCAGGTTATATGGCTAGAGCCGCCTTTGTGATGGACAAGCTGATGCGGTTTGTGGGCTTGCCCGGCAAGTCCTTTATTCCTATGTTGGTGGGGTTTGGCTGTAATGTGCCTGCGATTATGGCGACCCGGACCTTGGAGAACAGACGCGATCGCTTGATGACAATTATGATGAATCCCTTCATGTCCTGCGGAGCCAGACTGCCTGTGTACGCGCTGTTTGCGGCAGCCTTTTTCCCTCGTAATGGTCAAAATTTGGTGTTTGGCCTTTATCTGATTGGGATTGGTGCTGCCATTTTTACGGGCTTTGTCATGAAACATACCATCATGCAGGGAGAAGCCTCACCCCTGGTGATGGAGTTGCCCCCTTACCATATTCCTAAGCTCAAAGGCGTTTTTCTGCGCGCTGGCGATCGATTGAAAGCCTTTTTGCTCAAAGCAGGCAAAATGATCGTTCTCATGGTCATGGTTCTAGCCTTCTTGAATTCCGTCGGGACCGATGGCTCCTTTGGTCAACAAGATAGTCAAAACTCCATATTATCAGCCAGCAGCCGAACTATTACTCCTGTGTTTGCGCCTATGGGTGTTCAAGCCGAGAACTGGCCAGCAACGGTGGGCATTTTTACAGGTGTCTTTGCCAAGGAAGCCATGGTGGGATCGTTAGATTCTCTCTATGGTCAACTGGCGGAAGAAGCAGCGCCACAGGAAGAGGCAGATCCTCCCTTTAATTTTGGTGAGAATATTCAGGCTGCCTTTGTTAGCATTCCGACCAATATGGTCAGTTTGGGGAATCAACTGCTCGATCCCTTAGGGCTGAATATTGGCGATGTTCAAGATCAGAGTGCAGTCGCCGAAGAACAAGAACTCTCTACAAGTACCTTTGGTCAGATGGCTCAGCGATTTGGCAATTCAACGGCTGCTTTTGCCTACCTCTTGTTTGTACTCATGTATTTCCCTTGTGTGGCGGCAACAGGAGCTGTGTTTCGAGAAACTAATCTAGGATGGACAGCCTTGGTGGCAGGTTGGACCACAGGCTTAGCCTATTGGGTGGCGACGATGTTTTATCAGGTCGCGACCTTCTCTCAAAATCCTGGGTTTGCTACGGCTTGGATTGGCGGAGGTATCGTCACAATGGTTGCCATTATTGGCATGCTCAAGGCATTGGGGACTGACCGAAACACTGCCTCAAGAAAACCGATACAACGCTCTAGTAGACCGAAAGCAACCGCAGGCAAAGGTTAAGTGAAAGCCCGACTCGTATCTCAATTAGAGGGATGACCGTCATGATTTTGCAAGACGTTCAAGAATTTATCCATGACGGTCATCTGGTTTCTCTAGCGGAGATGGAGCGGCATTTCCATATGGAGGGCCAAGCCTTGCAGCAAATGATCCTCAAACTGATCCGCAAGGGTCGGGTGCGCCAAGCCCCTGTTCCAGCAAAATGTCATGGCTGCACCTTCTGTGATGGACATGCCCTGACGTTCTATGAGTGGGTGGACGAGCAAACCCGGCGTGAGTCCCAGCGTTCTATTCCCTGCTGCCAAGATCAACCCTCCTCTTCTCAATCTGAACGATGAAGATAGGGAGCATCATCGTCTCGCTATCTTCTGGTTACAGGAATAGAGGACAGCAGCACTATTCCTCTTGAGGTACGGTCGTTTTTTCTTAAGGTTTTGAGAGGTTTTTTCCCTGAATACTGTGCAAGTCGAATCTCAGTAATCGCAAACCGTTGAGGGTAACGAGTAGTGTTGAACCCTCGTGTCCCAAGACGCCAGCAGGCAGAGTGAGTTCACCGAAGAAGTTTGCCACCATCAAAAGGCCAATAGACACTAGGGCCAGACTGATGTTTTGTTTGATAATGCGTTGGGCTTGGGTGCCGATCCGAATAGCCTGAACAAGCTTTTCCAGGCGATCACTCATTAGTACGATGTCCGCCGTCTCCAAGGCGACATCGCTGCCCGTTCCTCCCATGGCAATCCCTACGGATGCTTGAGCAAGGGCCGGGGCATCATTAATCCCGTCCCCCACCATGGCGACAGTGCCATACTGCTGCTGTAGCGTTCTGACTGCCTCTACTTTGTCTTCAGGCAACAAATCAGCGTAGACGGTACTTATGCCCACCGTTTGAGCCAGGGTCTGCGCGGTGGCCGCATTGTCACCCGTTAGCATCACTGTTGCAACTCCCATCGTGTGAAGCGTTGCCACTACCTGAGTCGCCTGTGGACGTACCTGATCCGCCACCGCTAGAAGTCCAATCAGGCGCTGCTGTTTCCTAACCCAGATCACCGTTTTCCCTGCGGCTTCGAGCTGATCACTTTTCGCCTGTAACTGAGGGTCTTTGGCTGAGGTTGTCTTCATAAATTGCGGTTTGCCCATCTGGATGGGAGTTCCGGCAAGACGACCGATGATACCTTGGCCCACAGCCGCTTGAACATGGGTGGCGGGTAACAGTGACAGTCCTTGCTGTTGAGCCTCAGCCACAATCGCCTGGGCAAGGGGATGCTCGGAATAAGCCTCTAAGGAAGCCGCCACTTGCAACAGATACTCGGCCTCAATGCCTGGAGCGGGAACTAGATCACTCACTTGAAGGGCCCCCATCGTCAGAGTGCCTGTTTTATCAAAGGCAATGGCCTGAACCTGACCTATGGTCTCCAACTGAGCCCCATCTTTAAATAAAATTCCCTGCCGTGCTCCACGAGCAATCCCAGATAGAAGGGTCGGCATAATGGCCGCCATTAGGGCACAGGGGGAGGCTACCACCAGAAAGATCAAGGCCCGGTAAATCGTCGTTTCCCAATCCCAAGCCAGTAGAAACGGGGGGACCACAGCCAGGAGTAATCCAACCCCCACAATCAGGCGGGCATAACCCCGCTCAAATCTTTCTAGGAATAATTGCGATCGCGGCTGCGAGGTCTTGGCTTGCTCCACCAGTCGAATCACCCGCTGAATCAGGCTGCTCTCAGGGGGTTGATGGAGTTCTACCGTGATGACACCGCTGCCGTTGAGGGTGCCTGCAAATACGTCGTCCCCGGCACTTTTCTCGATGGGCATGGACTCGCCTGTCAGCGGGGCCTGGTTGACTGTACTGCTACCCGTCTGCACAATGCCATCGGTGGGAATCAGTTCACCAGGTTTAACCAGGATGCGATCGCCCACCTGTAATTGTTGCGTTTTTACCCGCTGGGTCTGCCCCGACTGCCACAGCCAAGCGGTATCTGGAGTGAGCTGCATAAGACTGCGAATATTGCGCTCAGTCCGATGAAGGGCAATATCTTCTAAGGCTCCACTGATGGCAAAAATTAAGATCAACACTGCTCCATCGACGAGTAGGTAATATTCTCGCTGCCACAGCCCTAGAGTGGCAGCTCCCAAGGCGGCCACAATCATCAACAGATCCACATCCAATTCGCGCTCTTGCCAAAGGGTCGTCAGCCCTTCCCGAGCACTGGTATATCCCCCCACCCCATAAGCGATCAGCAACATCCAGACAGCTAACCCTACCTGATTAGCCGTGAGTGCTAGCCAGCCCCACAGGGTCAATAGGGCACACAGCACTGCTGCTGTTGCCTCAGGATAGGTTTTCAGCCAAGCAGGTAACCGAAACTGTTGGACTATCTGCTGGATGGAGATGTTTGTCATTATCCTGTGCGCGATCAACGCCCTCAGGGTAAACCTTGACATTGATGTTAAAGTCAAGGATATGTTAACGATTAAAGAACTGACTGAAACTGTGGGGCAAGGCATCACACCCCGCATGGTGCGCCACTATCACGAGATTGGGCTGCTGCCGCAGCCGATGCGATCGCAAGGCAACTATCGTCTCTATGACGACACCGATGTCCAGCGGCTGCAGCGGATTGTGGCTTTGAAAAAACATGGGTTCCAACTGGCCCACATTCGCCAAATGCTGGCGACCCAGTCTCCATCTGTTGAACCACTCCTAGATCAGCTTCAGCATCAATATCAAACCGTTTTGCAACAACTGATCAAACTGCGACAGACGGCCACCGCCCTGGAAGGAATCATTGGCCGTGATCTAGCTTGTCAATCTGTCCAGGCGGGAGCACTGGCCCACTTACGGCAATTGGCAGCAGAAGCGGAAACGGCCACCGCCTTTACCGACAGTTTATGGCAGCAGTTGGATGCCGCTGTCCCAGAGCACCCCGAACATTTCCAGGAGTCCCTTGCCCGGTTGCTGCCAGATCTCTCCCAGCGCCCTGAAATTGAGGTGGATGTCATTTCCCATCTGGTGTTAGCCTGTGGCGATGTCAGTTTGGCAGCCTTTGTCCGCTTTAGTCCCGATGCCATCAAAGCTGCTCGTGAGGCGCTATCAGCAAAATGTACTGTGGTGGCTGATGTCCCGGCTGCGATCGCAGCTTTAGATCAACCCCGACTCACCCATTTAGGTTGCTCCTGGGCTACCCTCCTAGATAATCCTCACGTGGACAGCGCAGCGGATGCTGAACAGCAGTTCTGGCAGGATTCGAACTGGCACCAACGACTGGAGTCACTTATTAATGGCACCGTTTGGGTGGTGGGGTATGCCCCATCAGTATTGATGAAGCTGTGCGCAGCTATCGAGGCGGGTATGGGCCAACCTGCGTTGGTGATTGGTTTACCGATTGGCTTTAGCCATGCATCCGCTGCCAAGCGGCGACTTGCACAGTTGCAGGTTCCCTACGTGACCACAGAGAGTACCCTTGGCGGCGGCTTACTGGCAGCAGTGGTCCTCAATCGGCTGGCGGCCTCGCTGATCGAGAAACCCGATTGCCACTGCTATCTGGGATGAGTAAAACAATTACGCCCATTTCTAGCCCTCCCTCTCAATAACACATCGGCAGATAGTGATACCAATCAGTATTCAAGAGTGTAATTTTGATTAGTGACTAAAGTAGACTAGAAAAGGATTTCACAGATTTGAGAATTACGCTTGCAGACACAGTTTGGTATAAAGCAGAGATTCCGGCTTTACTAAAAACCAAAGATCGGCGTGGAAATTGGCTGTAGAGGATTGCTTCAGGGCTTGGGTTAGCTGAGGAAAAGATCAAACCCAGTTTCTTTGCTATGAGTGGTGTTTCAACCATCAGTCAAAAAGCGAATCCATAAGAATTGTGGTTGAATGCGTATTGTAATTGCGATCGCATCCCCCTCTTTCAAAATGATAGGAATAGCCTGTTGAGCGACGAATAAGCAAAACTCCTTATGTCTGAATGGCATCTCTATATCATCCGTACCCGGAATGGGGCTTTGTATACGGGCGTGACGACAGACGTGGCTCGTCGACTGGAGGAGCATTCCCACAGCAAAAAAGGAGCCAAGTTTTTGCGTTCAAAAGGCCCATTGCAGCTGGTCTATCAACAACCCGTGGGCAGTCGATCCGAAGCCCAGCGGTTGGAGCACCAAATTAAACAGCTGTCAAAGCAACAAAAAGAGACGTTCATCGCCAGTCATAGCTCTTGATTAAACTGGGGGGATATCGCTGATATTCATTGAACCAAGATTATGCCGACTCACTTATGTTGAAGATTACCCAACGCACCTCTATTCTCCTCAGTGAAATTGAGTTGAGTCCCATCCGTTCTCAGGGGGCTGGAGGACAAAACGTCAACAAAGTGGCCTCTGCGATCCATCTACGGTTTGATATCAATGCCTCCTCTCTATCTCCCCTGTATAAAGAGCGTCTCCTCAACTTAGGCGATAGACGCATCACCAAAGAAGGCATCATTATTATCAAAGCTCAGCAACATCGCACCCAACAACAAAACAGAGAAGATGCTCTGAACCGTCTGCAAGCCTTGCTGCAAAGTGTGACCACAACTCCCAAAAAGCGAAAACCCACCAAAAGCTCTTATGGTGCCAAGCAAAGGCGACTGGATAGCAAAAATAAACGTGGCAAGCTCAAGAAACTAAGAGGCAATATCAGACCTTAATTTCATGCATCCCTATTCATTGATTCAGCTAAAATTGCGAAGAGGACACCATGCCAGGATTACTGCCTAATATTGATCCAGAGGGACTTTTGGAATATTCAGTGGTCTACACAGATCGCTCCCTGAATCATATGTCTGGGGTATTCCAAACGGTGATGAAGGACATCTCTAGCACTCTCAAACAGGTATACAACGCCCAAACCGTTGCGATTGTCCCTGGCAGTGGCACCTTTGCGATGGAAGCTGTTGCTCGTCAGTTCGCCACCGACCAATACTGCCTGGTGATTCGGAATGGTTGGTTTAGCTTTCGCTGGAGTCAAATTTTAGAGAGGGGGAGGATACCCGCTCAATTATCAGTGCTCAAGGCTCGTCCCGTGGATGACAGTGATACTGCAGCCTATGCCCCGGCCCCCATTGAGGAAGTCGTTGCCAGAATTCAGGCTGAAAAACCGGATCTAGTTTTTGCGCCCCATGTGGAAACGTCCTCGGGAATGATATTGCCGATGGACTACCTCCAGGCCATCTCCGCAGCCGTCCATGCTGTGGGTGGTCTATTCATTTTAGATTGCATTGCCTCCGGCACGATCTGGATTGATATGGAAGCCTGTGGTGTGGATGTCTTGATCAGTGCCCCCCAAAAAGGGTGGAGTAGTTCACCCTGTAGTGGATTAGTGATGTTCAGCGCCTTGGGTCGAGAGAGAATCAAATCGACGACGAGTAGCAGCTTTGCCTGTGATCTGTTGAAATGGCTTCAGATCATGGAGATTTACGAAAAAGGTGGACATGCTTATCATGCCACCATGCCCACCGATAGCCTCAGAATCTTTCGGGATGTGATGCAGGAAGCGGCAGGATATGGTTTTGATAAAATCTGTGCCCAGCAACAAGAGCTAGGAGATCAGGTCAGAGCGCTCCTGAAAAGCAAAGCGATCAAGAGTGTGGCGGCTGAAGGATTTCAATCCCCAAGCGTTGTGGTCAGCTATACAGAAGATCCAGCAATTGGACAGAAATTTAAGGCGCTAGGGATACAGATTGCGGCTGGTGTCCCTCTACGCTGTGATGAACCTGATAATTTTCAAACCTTTCGGATTGGCCTCTTTGGCTTAGATAAATTGCAAAATATCGATCGCACTGTCGCCACGCTAGCCAAAGTTTTGGAGCAGATGGAATAATCCACTATTGGGCTAACTCTGGTTTGCAAACCAGGGATTACTTGCTTTATACTCCAGCCAGATGCGCCCTAAGAAGCGTTTAGTTGCTGAGAGGGCGACATGTCCCGTGAACACCTTGCTACTTGGGCAATAACCAGATAGACAAGAAAAAAGATGGGCTGCAAATGATGTATCTCCAGCTC
>JANQPU010000168.1 GCA_028285315.1 Acaryochloris sp. IP29b_bin.176 | reverse complement strand
TATCCACTTTAAGGAGTTGTTCAACTATGAAACTTCATCTTGTTGCTTTAATCGGATTTCTAGGGATATCTACATTACCGATTGCTGTTTCCCTTCCAGTCTATGCCTGCACTCCTGCTCCAGACAATCCAGATGGTTGTGATGGGATTAATGGGGGTCGTCCTAGAATTCCAGTTCCCGTCTGTACAAACTGTCCTCCTGAAGTATTCAGACTTAAGGATCGCTCGTTGATCATCCCTGCTGAGCGGATGAATAGACCAGTTTTGAGCAATAAGGAAAGGTTGCTAGACCAGAAACCAGTAACTGAACAAAATCAAGGACTACATCAGCCGCAATTAGGCACCCCTTACCATCGTTAATCAACAGGAGTCCTTAATTGACTAGCATTCTTGGGAGCACATGCTATCAAATGAACAGTCGCTTGAGGGTACTCATCTAGATCAATTTGTACCCTCAAGTCGTATCAATTACTCCTAGAATCTATGTTCAGCAGCCTTATTGACTACCAATAATTGGCCGCCGTAAAATTGGCCCGCTGACTTCACCCGAAACTCACCCAGAAGCAACCCAAGCCAAACCGCCACCATTGGTAACCCCATCTTCTTCACCAACTCTGAGAATGAAACCGCCCCCTCAGCCTTCTTCAAATACTCTGAGATCGCACCCACCCAGGCCGACACATCTTCCTCGTGGCTGGCCTTCAGAGCAACCACTTCCCCACTCTCCAGCTCGTCTACGAATTCCAGCACCGATTCCTTACTGACCTCACCCACGACTGATTCCACGGGAACCCCCGTGAATCCCTGGCGTTGCTTCCGTGACTTGGGCTGGCGGCACAGATCGGAGATGTCGAGAAACATCGTCTCCTGTACCATACCGGCCAAGAAGTCATCATCTAATACTGGTCCTTCAGTGTTATGCCGATCCTCCCAATCCTGGATCAGCAGCTCTGCTCGTTGGCAGACAACATCAGCAATATCACGAATTGCATCCCCGGCCACCCGGAGCTGTTCTTGGTGAGAGCGCCCTTGCAAATACTGCTCCAGCGAAGCACACATCCAGGGAATATTAGCCTGCTCTGGTTCATCCAAAGCAGTGGCTAACGTGCTAGCAAAATCTAGTTCGAGCTGCTGGAACATAGTCGGTCCTTCAGTGGGCATTCCGCAATCTCGCACTCCGATGGTTCCATGCGAATGGGCGGTTCAAATTCCGTGATATCGAAGCGCTCTCGCAGTACCTTCAGTACTTCCTTCAAATAGCGATTCACCTGGGTATTTGTCATTCCCATGCAATGGACGGCCTCAATTTCTGCTAACTTCTCACTGCCTTGCCAGACACTGACGGCCAGAGCATGGAGGTGGGCATCCTTGGGTTTTTCTTTATAGAGGTAGAGCAAAGCTACGGGTGGAGCTTGGACAGGAATCGAGAGGGTTTCTGTAGTGTCAACTGGCGTTGGTTTCGCTTTCTGCTCAGCATAATCTCCCCGGCGCTTGGCATTGTTCTCCTTACGGTGGCGGTAGTGATGCCGTTTGCGATCGCAGGTCTTATCCTGCCAGCAGCCATCGCCTTGGGGACCATGCACCCGCTTGGCTTCAGCTCTGGAATAATCAATACAAGCTAAGCATTTGGGGTTCGGGGGCAGTGGCATTCCTTGAACCTCTAACTGGGCTTATTCTCCTGCAGCCACTTTCGAAAATTTCTCATCGCTTGCGATTCACCCAGAGAACGGCATTCTTCTAAAAAGTCATAGATCACCTTTTTTTCTAACCAAGGGAAGGTGGGACTCACCTCCACTTCTTGATATTGATCGTCTTGTAGGTGAAGAATCCGCAGTGTCTCACCATTGAAGCGCCAAAACTCAGGAATGCCTAGTTTTGCGTATAGGGCATTTTTGTTGATATCTGAGTGAGTGATATCG
>JANQPU010000156.1 GCA_028285315.1 Acaryochloris sp. IP29b_bin.176 | reverse complement strand
CCCATCTACACCTATCTGAATTGAGCGCGCCCTGGAGGACTCGAACCCCCGACATCAGGTTTTGGAGACCTGCGTTCTACCAACTGAACTAAAGGCGCACGGGGCTACCTAGGTGGACTGAGTAGTTTTGGGTTTTATGTGACCTATCTACTTTCTCAAGTTTACCTTGCTAAGGTAGCACTCGTGGATGGTCAAGGCTGGTTGGGCAATGCACCGATGACATCAAACACCCTCTACAGCTCTCGATCAAACCGTTGCTTGACACGAGTTGCCTTGCCGACGCGATCGCGTAAATAATACAGCTTGGCTCGGCGCACCTTCCCTCGACGGACCACCTTAATATTGGTGATACGAGGCGAGTGAATGAGAAAAACCCGCTCTACGCCAACACCCTGAAAAATCCGCCGAACAGTGATGGTCTCATTGATACCACCATGCCGCTTAGCGATGACGGTTCCTTCATAGGGCTGGGTTCGCTCTTTATTGCCTTCTCGGATTTGAACTCCGACTCGGACAGTATCACCAACATAGATGGTTGGTAATTTTTCTTTGAAATGCTCCGCTTCAATTGAGCGAATGATCTCCTCAGCGTGCATAATTTTTCACAAAAAGTCACAAGATCCAAGGATACTATATTTCCTTGTCAAACGTCTATAACCATTCCTGCTTTTTAGGGATATGGATAGGTTAGATATAGAGCAGCGAAGTGGTCATAGCCTTTAAAGAGGTGACGATTGACTCAATTCTGAACTGGACACAAATGCCCGCAACATCGACTTAGATTGATTGCGTTGTAGCCAGTTGGCTTGCAAAATATCAGTCATATTATCCACGCTGAGGGGACGGCTAAACAAATAGCCTTGGACAATTTCACAGTTAAGGGACCTCAGCAGTTCCAGCTGCTCTTCGTTGTCAACACCCTCAGCGACAACTTTCAAATCCAGTCCTTTGCCTAAGGCAATCACTGCGTTGATAATTTCGACATCTTTAGAAGCAGGTTTTAAATCTTGAATAAAAGATTGATCAATTTTGAGAGTGTTGAAGGGCAGTTGCTTCAGATAATTGAGAGAAGAATAACCCGTACCAAAATCATCCATTGCAATATGGACGCCAAGCGCTTGCAAATTACAGAGAATTGATTGGGCAAATTCCATATTTTTGACCGCAATCGTTTCGGTAATTTCCAATTCTAGTTGTTCGGGATCTAGGCCCGTACTTTCTAAGACCTGGGCGACAATTTCGACCAGATTGGGTTGATAAAATTGCCGAGCAGATAGATTAATGGCAACGGATAAAGGTGCTAATCCCAATTGATGCCAACGGACGGCTTGTTGACAGGCCGTTCTCAACACCCATTCCCCTAGCTCCACAATCAGGCCAGTTTCCTCAGCAATGGGAATAAAAGTGGCTGGCGAGACTAAGCCCATTTCTGGATGCTCCCAACGCACGAGGGCTTCTAGGCCGACAATCTCACCTGTGCAAATATTCACCTTAGGTTGATAGTGAAGAATAAATTCATCTCTATCCAAGGCATGACGCAAACTATTTTCTAGAACAAATTGTTCCTTCGCATTCATGGTGGGATTGTAGAGCTGACAAGTTCCTCTCCCATATTCTTTGCTGCGATACAGGGCGACATCCGCATTTTGCAATAAAATTTCTGCCTCTTGGCCATCTTCCGGATAAATGGCAATACCAATACTGGTCGTCACAAATAATTCATGGCGACGAATCAGGAACGCAGCTTTTAAAGAGTCTAAAATTCTGTAAGCTGTATTGATCGCGTCGTTCACTGAATCAATTTTAGGCAAGAGAACCGTAAACTCATCGCCACCCCACCGAGCAACAGTGTCTCCATCCCGCAAGCAATCTTGCAGACGTAGCGCGACCTCTTTGAGAAGCTCATCGCCAATTGAGTGGCCTAAAGTATCATTGATCAGCTTGAAGCGGTCTAAATCCATAAACATCACGGCAACACTGCCATTGTTCCGCTGGGCAGAGGCCAAGGCAAGATTCAGTCGATCATTAAATAAGACTCGGTTTGGCAGATCCGTCAGGGCATCATGAAAGGCTTGATGACGAATAATTTCCTCTTTGTCTTGGCGTTGCAAAGCAGCGCTGATGCTGGCAGACATGGCAAACAAGATGGACTCTTCTTGTAAAGACCAGTGATATTCTCGGGTGCAATTATGAAGTTCGATAAAACCCCAAAAGCGATGATTGACAATAATCGGAACCACCAAAATGGATAAGATATTGTCTTGCGCTAAGACATTTTGCTCGACTTCTGGTAACTCTTGAACCAAGCTCCGAATCGTCACTTCATCTGTGAGGGAGTGATACCATCGCTTCAGATGGGGGGAGTGATAGCTTTGTTCTTGACGATGGGGGCGATGCCGAACAGGCTCAATAGAATCGCGAGTCCATTCGAATCGCATGCTAGTAGCACTTTCACCGGTGCCAGGTAGGGTATGATTTTTGCAAATACAAATGCGATCAACACCTGCTGCTTCCCCTAAAATGGCTAAAGCAGTGTCGATGGCATCATAACCGACATTTTCGAGAAGATGGGTGGTGGCCTGTGCCACGCTCTGGAGGAGGCGATCTCGTTTGCGAAGTTCGGCTTCTGCCAATTTGCGCTCAGTAATATCAAACACACAACAGCGAATTAGATCGCTTTCGGAAATAAAGTGGATCGATTGCTCATACATCTTGTCTGCAACGGTAATTTCTCGGACCAAGATGTTGGTATCAGAGGTTTGAATTAAGTTCAATAAGCCGTTTAAGGTAGGATGCTGCATCCCTAGCAAAGGCAATTCTGGGAAGGCATTAACGGCTGCTGGATTTAGGTAAGTCAGTTCCCCATCTAGGTTAATTTCCAACATGGGGCTTGGTGTAATTTCAGGAAACGAGGCTAGCCGGATCAGGGGTGCTTCATCTAAGCCTTCTTCTTCTAGCGCTGATGGTTGTTCAGGGACGACGGTCGATTGAGACGCGGGTGGAGAAAAAAGCACTTGGCGATCGGCGGTGCGGCAATACTCCTCAAACTCCTCGTCTGATTGGGGAACGACCGCAATATATCTGGCTTTAATGTGGTTACCGAAAGTTAGCAGATCCTGATCTTGAAGACGGCGAGAACGACATTTAACGCCATTCACTTTAATCCCGTTAGTGCTACGTTGGCCTTGCAAGTCTCCGTCGATCAGCAAGAAACCATAGTTATTGGGATCGGAGCTGGTCACCCGCAGCAATAAGGCATGCTGACGGGATACTGCTTTGGAGTGCAGCACAATAGAGTTGGTTGGATCACGCCCTAAAGAATGTGAAGATGCCTCTAGAGGCACCAACCTTAACCCTTCTTTGTCTTCAAAAATGAGTAAATGTCGGGCCTGTTTTTTCTGATTGATTTCCACAACCAAATCGCACTCAAGTCTATCGAGAGTTGTAAAAAGGATTTTGAAAGCAGAGCCTACTTGCTAGGTATCTGCACTGAAATCGACAACCTCACCACCTATCGCTAGGTTCCCCCCTTGAGGTAGAACGAATTGGTTCTTGTATCTAGGATGCCCAGAAAAGCCCGTTTAAATTGCATTGTGCTTCAAGCATTGAATTAGCAGTATAGTCACAGACTGGGTGTCCATTTATGTTAAAGCCCATTACCATCAATTTGGCTTATCTAGGATGCAATCTCAAATTTGGTTAGTTGGGGGTACCACAGAAAGTGTCGAATTGGCTGCTGCGTTAAGTTGCTACCGACTTCCATGTGTGGTTACAGTCCTTTCTGCCTCGGCCCAGGCTCTTTATCCTCAGTCGTTGGGGATAACCGTTTGTGCGGGAGCCTTGACTGGCCAGACCCTGCAAACCTTCTGCCATGACCACCAGATTGGGGTGATCTTAGACGCTTCTCATCCCTATGCCACAAAGATTTCAAAATTAGCAATGCTGGCATCCACACAGCTCCAACTCCCTTACTTGCGGTTTGAGCGGTCTGCCGTTGCCTTAACCTCTACTGTGGAAAATCCCAGGATAGTTGAGGTAGAGGCGATCTCACAGCTGCTGACAGCTCAATATTTACAACAACAGCGGGTGCTGTTAACCATTGGTAGCAAATGGCTGCAGCACTTTAAAGATTTTCACCCTACTAGTACGTTATTTGCGAGAATTCTGCCACAGCCTCAAGCATTGCAGGCGGCAGTTGAGGCGGGATTTGGGTGCGATCGCATCATTGCACTGCGCCCTCCCATTTCCTTTGAGCTGGAAAAAGCCCTTTGGCAACAATGGCAGATTTCTGTCGTCGTCACGAAAGCATCCGGTCAACCCGGCGGTGAAGAAATTAAGCGTCGAGTCGCCCAAGCCTTGGGGGTAACCTTGATCATAATCAAGCGTCCCGTCTTAGCTTATCCTCAACAGACCAGCGATTTGGCAACTGCGCTGCAGTTTTGCCAGACTGCTCTGAAACAGAAGCAGATCTAGAGAGGTGATGCCAGGCATCTGCTGGGGATTCCATGATTTGAACTAACTTGCAGCTATGAACCCACCTTCTACCGTTAAAGTTGAGTTGCTCCTTCAGGGTGGACATCACCAAACCATCTATCTACAGTCCAGCGATCCACTTTTACAGCGCCTGTTTCAGGCGATTTTGCCTCCCTCTCAGCCTGCACGCCCTCCAGAACTATTTCAAATCCCCTTACAGGCGGGCCATGCGGGACTCTGTTTTTCCAGTCAGCATTTGGTGGGCCTAGTAACGGAACCACCCCTGTATATTCAGTCTGTGCTTGACGCTGCCCAGACCCCAGCACCAGAGATTCTCCCATCTCCCTATGTCCAGATGGATGAGTTCTTAACAACAGAAGAACATCAGACCTTATTGCGAGCAGCTATTCAGCAACAAGCCTTGTTCGTGCCCACTCAAACCACAACGGATACCCCCAACTACCGCCAGTCTATGATTCTGCCTAATCTATCTAGATTAGCGGATCACGTTTTGAAGCGGATTGAACAAGTCTTGCCAGAAGTGCTGAAACAACTCAATCTCCCTACCTTTAAGCCATCGGAGATCGAAACCCAACTCACCTCTCATAATCATGGCAACTTTTATAAGCTACATAACGATAGCGGTAGTCCCGATACGGCCACACGGGAACTGACCTACGTCTATTATTTTTACAAGGATCCCAAACCTTTTTCAGGTGGTGAATTGCGGGTCTACGACAGCAAAATTGAAAATAACTTTTACGTCGCGGCTGAGTCTTTTCAAACCGTTAATCCCCGCAATAACAGCATCGTCTTCTTCCTCAGTCGCTACATGCATGAGGTTCTACCAGTAAATTGTCCCTCTCAAAATTTTTCCGACAGTCGCTTTACGATCAATGGTTGGATTCGTCGTTAACCGGGTGGGGATCACAATCTCGCTAGCGTGACCTGCTCATTTTGGTCTTGGTATTTACCCTGGCGAGCTTCATAACTGACCGTGCAGGGCTCGCCTTCAAAAAATAGCAATTGCACAATCCCTTCATTGGCGTAAATTCGACAATCAGCACTGGATGAGTTAGAGAATTCTAGGGTCAAATGACCCCGCCAGCCTGCTTCAGCTGGCGTCAAATTAGCGATCAGACCAATGCGGGCATAGGTGCTTTTGCCAATGCAGATAACGGTGACATTCTCTGGCACTGCCAAGCGTTCCAGCGCTACCCCCAACCCATAGGAATGGGCAGGCAAGATAAAATAGCTGCCATTTTCATCTGTGTGTAGATCCGCTGGTTCAAGGTTGGCCGAGTTGAATCGTTTGGGATCAACGATGGTGCCAGGGATATGGCGAAATACCCGAAATTCCTTCGAACTCAGTCGCAAATCATAGCCGTAGGATGACAAGCCATAACTGATGACGCGATGAGGTAACCCTGACTTCTCTTCAACTTCCCGCACCAAATGGGGCTCAAAGGGACTGATCATCCCTTGATGAGCCATCCGGGTTATCCAGACATCATTTTTGATCACGGGAACCTCGTGGGGATTAAGGGCAAATGTTGCGTCGCAGCTCCGTAATTTGGTCAGCGACATCCATCAGTGACGAAGGCATATTCGGCCCTGTCAGAATCATATCAATATGCCGGGGGCGCTGCTCAATCACCGATAGGACTTCTGATTCAGGAATGAGATTGAGATGGAGGGCCAAGCTGAGTTCATCCAAAATCACGAGGGAGTACGTCCCATTTGCGATCGCAGTTTGCGTATGCTGCCACAGGTCTTGCATCGCCTGCATTTCTTCTGTCCCTAGCTCTGGAGTATCAATACAGCGGGGCAGATTACAGCGATACCAGTCTAGATGTTGACAGAGGTGCATGGGATGTTGATGGCCCATATTGATGCCCCCTTTCAGGAATTGGACCACGAGCACCCGAGTCCCTTGCCCAGCCTCCCGTAATGCTTGCGCCATCACAGAAGTAAAAAAACTGCGATGAGGCGCTGTAAAGATTTGGACCAAGCCTTCAATGATATGGCGTGAAGGGGAATCAATTGCGTGGGGAGGTGTATCTAGCTGGGCTATCATAGTTTAGATGCTAACAACAGATGTAGCGTTCACCTGTAACTTTCCCCCACAGTCAACACCATATCTACAGGATTCGTCAACATTTTCATCAGAAGTATTAAGTTTTGAAAGAATCCTTCACCTGGCCCCGGATATCTTTTGGGTAATCTCTAGAGTATGCTGATTGGGGTTCAAACTGGCTATCCCGCAAAGTATACCCACTGGTGGGCGATGCTGACCCCTATGTAGTTGAGAATAAGCATACATGACTTGGCAACGTTCTGATGGTCGTCAACCGGATCAGCTCCGTCCTATTCGGTTTCAACGAGAGTATACCCGCTTTGCTGCTGGATCTGTACTGACTGAATGTGGGCAGACAAAAGTGCTTTGCACCGTTTCTGTACAGTCTGGTGTACCTAAGTTCCTCGAAGAGACGGGCCAAGGCTGGTTAACGGCGGAATATCGCATGTTGCCAGGAGCAACCCCAGAACGGCAACGCCGAGAATTAATGAAATTATCAGGGCGAACCCAAGAAATTCAGCGGTTGATCGGCCGGAGTTTGCGTGCTGCACTCGATTTAAAGGTGCTAGGAGAGCGGACCTTGGTGGTCGATGCTGATGTATTACAGGCCGATGCTGGCACACGCACCACAGCCATTACGGGTGGGTTTGTCGCCCTTGTAGATGCTGTGAATCAATTGGTGAGCAAAGGAGAGCTGTCCCAGTCTCCTATTCGTCACCATGTGGCAGCCGTCTCTGTGGGGTTGCTCGCAGGGAAGCCGTTTTTGGATCTCAATTATCCAGAAGATGTGGGCGCTGCTGTGGATTTGAATGTGGTGGCGACGGAGCAGTTGGAGCTGTTAGAGGTGCAAGGGACTGCCGAAGAAGGAACTTTACCCCGCTCGCAGCTGAATCAAATGCTCGATCTTGCAGAAATTGGGATCCAACAGCTCATTGCGGCTCAACGCCAAACTTTAGCCTCGTGATGGGCTGCTTGATTGGGTGAGATACGCTACGATGCGATCGAGGCCGACGGAGTGAGAGGCTTTGCAGAGCAAGCGATCGCCTGGTTGAATATGTTGATCGAGATAGTCGATTAGGGCTTGATGTTCGGCAAATTGTTTGGTGGGGGTAGCAGTCGCTCCAGTTGCTAAGGCTGTTCCTTCTGGCCCTGTATCCAAGATCAAAAGCTGATCGATATTCAGTTTTTGCACCAGGTTCCCTACTTGGCGATGTAGTTCGGGAGCATAGTTCCCTAATTCTTTCATCGGACCCAGCACGGCAATCCGTCGCTGACCTGGGGTTTGGGCAAGTAAATGTAGGGCCGCCTGCATCGATTCCAAGCCCGCATTATAGGTTTCATCCAAAATCACCACGTCATTGGCTAGGGTAAGTTTGCGTGCCCGACCTGTGGGTAATTGCAGAGAGATGCCTTGTTGCAAGGGAGTTAAATCAAGATCGAGGTGACGTGCGATCGCAAATGCCGCCAAATAGTTCAAGGCATTGTGTTTCCCCGGCAGTGGCAACGGAAACGCGGTGCCCTCTACCTGTAGCGTTTGAGGCTCAACCCATTGCCCTCGTAAATCTCCAGCTTCCAGTCCATAGGTGATTTGCGACCCCTTCCAGACCGTTTTGGCGGTTTCCAGCAACAATGGATTATCGGCATTGAGAACCGCGAGACTCTCGGCAGGCATCTGAGCCAGCAGTTCACATTTAGCGTTAGCAATCGCTTCTCTGGAGCCTAAGCGGCCAATATGAGCGGTGCCAACATTGGTAATCACTCCGATCGTCGGTTGGGCAATCTGGGCCAACTCGGCAATTTCGCCTGGTCCTCGCATCCCCATCTCCACAACGGCATAGTCATGGTTAGGAGTTAGCCCCAGCAAGGTTTTGGGAACGCCAATCTCGTTGTTATAGTTGGCTTCCGTTTTGAGCACTAACCCCGCAGTCCCGAGGACAGCCGCAATCAGCTCTTTGGTCGTAGTTTTGCCCACAGACCCAGTAATGGCAATGATCGGAATTTTGAACTGCTGACGCCACCACTGCCCCAAGCGTTGATAGGCGGCAAGGGTATTTTTGACCACTAGCTGGGGTATGGATGCATCAAGCGGATGGTCAACGATGGCTGCGATCGCACCCTGCTGCACCGCTTGTTCCGCAAACCGATGCCCATCAAAGGTCTCTCCAGATAGGGCAAGAAAAATCTCGTCAGGCTTCAAGCGACGCGTGTCAGTGTTAACGCCTTGGACCTGCTGGGCGGTTACAGGGCTGGGGATGTAAAGGGTCTCTGCGGATAGGAGCTCGATCAATTGGGTGAGGGGAGCCTGCAAGGTCATGGGGGATGATGCAACTCTAAAGACTGCTAGTCATTATCCCCTAAACCCTGTTAGCTGCCATGCCGTTTCTTAATGGTCGCTAACGCCACTAGTTGGAAGAATCGCGTAGGCCCGTCCAGCCGATACTGGCAAATGCGATCGCTAACAAGATACTTCGAATCCCTGCCCGTAGCCGCGTCATCGATCGTTCCCCTTCGGCTCGTTTGACGACCTCAGCCTTCCGTTTTTCAGCATCTACTAACTGCCCAGCCACCTGGGTTTGCTGTTGTTGCAGTTGCTGTACACGAGCATCCACATTTTGTTTCAATATCTGCGGATCTTCTTTGAGCTGGGTGAGAGCGGCTTTTTGTTGCGGTGGCATTTGTGGATTTTTCAACAGTTGATCGAGCTGAGTTGGATCCTTGCCGATGGCTTGCCATTGCTGCTCTTCTAATTTGACTTGATTGAGCTGTTGATCAATCGTTGCCTTGTTGCGGGTCCATTCAGCTTCGACTTGATCCAATGCCTTTTGGATCACATCTCCGGTTTTGGCATAGTGAAAGGGAATAATGAGCAGAAACATGAGTCCCAGTAGACTGGCGAAGACAAACGTCCAGAATTTGGGATCCTGCCAAGCGGCTCGCAGGTCTTTGTCATCTTGGGAGTCAGAGGTGATAGGTGGCTTCGTATACAAATGAAACCAGAAACCTGCATAAATCAGGGATAAACCGATCAGCGGAATCACACCTCGATCGATGAGGTCATTCAGCAAAGTGAGTTGGACCTCCGCATCCCCTAACTGTGGGGAAGTTAAGCGGACCAGAAAATCCAGAAAGAAGGTCAAGATTAGAATCAGACCTACCAAGGTCAGAACCCGGGATGAGGGCGGCAAGTTAGGGCGGTTCTCAGAGACGGTCATGAATCACATGGAGTAGAGGGTGGGCAACGAAATAGAGAATAAGCGGGTCTAAACCAACCGGAGACAAATCGAGTTCAGTATTCCTAGGACTCTTGTCAAAGCTTCTGGGGATTATAATTCGCATTCTTTGGTCTTTTGTCAAACGATGACGGTTGTTTGCCATCACTTTGAGTCCACTGACGTGTGAGCAAGGCCAGAGGTTCTCGGCTTCCTGACTGTACCTCGCTTTTGGGTCCGATGGATAAGAGGAGTCGGGTTGCAAAGCAACCGTTTATTGACAAGCTCAGCATGAATTAATGAACCCGTTGGGCATAGAGGATTATATTGGGGAGGATGAACCCTATCTGTGAGCGCAATTGTTAAGACAGTGACGACTCAAAACCGCTTGTCCCTTGATCCCAAGCCCACATCGTCCCAATCGGTAGAGGTAACACCGTCCGTCGCAGATGTTGAGACCTCTCCCACCGCACCTGAACAATTTCAATGGACACAGCAATGGTATCCGGTTGCGGTCGTGGAGTTCCTTGACCCGAAAAGCCCACATGCAATCCAATTGTTAGGAAAAGAGCTGGTGATGTGGCGCGACCAGCTCGGAGAATGGCATTGCTTTGAGAATCGCTGTCCTCACCGCCTCGCCCCCTTATCCGAAGGACGGGTCGAAGTGGATGGCACCTTAATGTGTGCGTATCATGCCTGGCGGTTTGATGCTGAGGGGCATTGCTTAGATATCCCTCAAAGTCTCGATCTGGACACTGCCAAACAACATCGAGCCAATCCGCGGTCTTGTGCGATCGCATATCCGACTCAAGTTCGGCAAGGCTTGATTTGGGTGTGGCCTGATCACAGCGAGACGTCTCAGTCTCTCAGTCAGGAGCGTTCTCCCCGAATTATTCCTGAGTTGGAGGAACTTTCCGATCGCGTTGTTAAGCGATATTGGTATGTTCGTGATCTGCCCTATGGCTGGGACTTTTTTATGGAAAACGTTGCTGACCCAGCTCATGTTCCGGTTTCTCATCACGGCATTGTGGGTAATCGCTATCGGGATGCCAACTATTTCACCATGAATACTGTGCGAAAGATGTCAACTCAGGAGGGGTTTGCCTTTGACATCCACCCAGTCCCTAGTGGTGTTAAACAGACGCTGCACGACTTTCAACCCCCCTGCCATATGCGCGTCGTCACGACTTATAAGAACGGAGGGCAAATGATCTTGGCTCTTTATGCCAGCCCCACCCGCCCAGGCTGGTGCCGCCACATTGGTTGTCAAGTCTTGGTAAAGGATACCCAAGGGAAAATACCTCCAGGATTAGGCTTTTTTGCCTGGCCTATGCCTGTGTGGCTGGGGCATGTCCTATCTCCCCTCTTTCTCCATCAAGATTTAGTTTTTCTGCACTACCAAGAACAACGAATTGAATATCAAGAACAGGGAAATTGGTTGGAGACAGTTTATACACCGAATCCCCAAGACAAGATGGTGATTACCCTGCGACAGTGGCTCAAAACCCGAGCAGGCAAAGGTATTCCCTGGCAATGTGATACTCAACTTCCTCCCTCTCAAACAGAGAAAGAAAAGTTATTTGATGTCTGGCATACGCACACCAAAGATTGTCAGGTCTGTCGTCAGGCTTTGAACCGCATTCAACAGCTTAAGAGGGTGGCGTATATCGGAGCAGTGGTCTGCTTTGGTCTGGGAATAATGCTGGATGCGCGATCGCAAGCCCTTCATGCGATCGCTACTCCTGATACTTCTTTACTCTTAATGGTTCCCCCACCGGAATTTTGGGAGTTATGGCTCTGTAGTGTGGTCTTAGCAGCGGGTGGCTATTTACTGCAACGATTTAGCCGCCTGTTTTATGTCTATGAGTTTGATCATGCCCATAATGATTGACCTCTACCAAACCCAGCCATAAGAGAAAAAAATGTCGGTTCTTTTGCTGCTGCCCCGAAACTGTTTACAATCGGAATGCTAGATAACCTTAAATCGGTGCCTTGTGCTTGCTTCCAGGTGCTGAAAGCCTAATTTGACTATGACCTCGGTACAACCCCACAAAAAAGCCAAAGCCCTGAAGGCGACCAGTCCTCGACCTGCCAAGGAACTCTGTAGTGAATGTGGTCTTTGCGATACCTACTATATTCATTACGTCAAAGAAGCCTGTGCCTTTTTGAATCAGCAGGTGGCTGAGCTGGAAGAAAAGGCTCATGGCCGCAGCCGAGACTTGGATAACGAGGATGACTGGTATTTTGGGGTCAGCACCCAAATGATGACCGCCCGCAAAATTGATCCGATTCCCGGTGCCCAATGGACGGGGATTGTTAGCACCATCGGTATGGAAATGCTGAAGCAGGGCAAAGTCGAGGGTGTGGTCTGCATCCAAAATACAGATGAAGATCGGTTTCAACCCAAACCCATCATTGCCCGCACCCCTGAAGAGGTGTTAGCCGCTCGGGTGAACAAGCCTACCCTCTCGCCTAACCTCTCTGTGCTGGAGCAGATTGAGCAGTCAGGAATGAAGCGTCTCTGCGTGATTGGGGTGGGGTGCCAAACCCAAGCGCTACGGGCCGTTCAGGATAGTTTAGGGCTGGAGAAACTCTATGTCTTGGGGACACCCTGTGTAGACAATGTTAATCGAGCCGGGTTGCAGACGTTTTTGGAAACCACCAGCCGCTCCCCCGATACGGTTGTCCATTACGAATTCATGCAGGACTTCCGCATCCACTTCAAGCATGAAGATGGCTCGACTGAGACGGTGCCCTTTTTTGGCCTCAAGACCAATAAGCTCAAGGATATTTTTGCGCCTTCCTGCATGAGCTGTTTTGACTACACCAACTCCCTGGCGGATCTGGTGGTGGGCTATATGGGCTCTCCGTTTGGCTGGCAGTGGATTGTGGTCCGCAACGAGACGGGCCAAGAAATGCTGGATCTGGTGATGGATCAGTTGGAAACCCAGCCTGTCATATCTGAAGGTGATCGCCATGCAGCAGTTCAAAATAGTATCCCTGCCTATGACAAAGGCGTGACGCTGCCCATGTGGGCGGCCAAGCTGATGGGGGTGGTCATCGACAAGATTGGTCCCCGAGGTTTAGAATATGCGCGGTTCTCGATTGATTCGCACTTTACTCGTAACTACCTCTACGTAAAGCGTAACTATCCTGATAAAGTGGATGCCCATGTGCCTGAGTACGCTAAGCGCATTGTTAGTCAATACGACTTACCGGACTAAATCTGATTCATGACCCGACCGTCTGACGCTCTATCCCGGTCGCCCAATCTCAAGGACTTGGGCGGTGCTTTTCGCATTGTCGGCTGGATTAGCTTTTGGATTAAAGCGGTATTAGGCATTATTTCGGGGGTGACGGTCTTATTTGCGTTTTTCAGTCGGGCCAGTAATCCCAATCAAGCAGGCAACACGATTAGTGGTTTAGGATTGCTGTTTACAGTCGGGGGTATCTTGCTCTTGGGAGTAAGCGTTTTCTGGAGTTTTCGCTATACCCGCTGGGGACGTCGGTTTTTAGTCCCTGCTGGTGGTGTGCCTTCCAAAGCCGACACCCTCAGGTTGATTAAAATGGTGTTGCTCACGGATCTAGTGGGCATTTTGGTTACCGTGATCGGGGGGGAATGGTTTGTGGGTGCGATTATCGGTAAGGCCATTTCCCAAGGGGTCGCGGTTTTTAGCCTCAATCCCAATCAGTTGGTTGAACCTATCGATCTGTTTGTAATTCAAGCTTGCATTAATACGATTGCTGGACAGTTCGCAGGAGTGGTTGCTTCTCTGTGGCTCCTTCAGCGCACGACTCAACAACGTCCAAGGGGATGATCTCATGTCAGTTACAGAATCTGACTTACCTGTATTAACATCAGAGACTTTCTGGGCGATCTTGGAAGATAAGATTCCTGATCAGACGGTCAACCAGATGCTGTGGTATCACTTAGGATATCGCTATGATCAAACCTCCCATTGCTGGGAGGTTTCGCAAGTCGATGAGTTGTGGATAGAGACCTACCCAGAACCCCCAGATTTTATTGGGAGTCGTCCCGCCACGATTAAGCTTACCCGCTCAATTCCCAAAGAGGGTAAGCAATTGCTAAAAGAAGAATTAGGCTTTGGTGGATATACCGTGGATGAACTGAACCCTCGCCGCACCCGACGGGCTACGGCAGTAAACTGGTTCTTAAATCACCTCAAGCAAGTCGCAGCCTCAGGATAGTATTTCTGTTAGCTAGTCACTGGTTCCACACTCCCATGAGCTTTTGAAAAGCAGGTTGTTGATGCAATAGCTGTAAGTCAGGATCGGTGCTAGCAAGTTCGCGAATAGCCTCTGGATTCAGGCAAATAGCTTGCTCAAGACTGGCAATAGCTTGATCAAGCTGCTGGTGATGGGCATGGCAGCACGCCTTGTTGTACCAAACTTGATCATCCTTGGCATTAAGTTTGATCGCTTTTTCATGGGCTGCAATAGCCTCTTCATATTGCTGAAGTTGCAGTAGTACTAATCCCTTAGCTGCCCATACTTCGGCACTCTTGGTATCAATCGATAAAGCTTTATCAAGAGACCGCAACGCTTGAGCATAATTTTGGCATTGATTGAACGCTAAGCCACGACGGAACCAAGCTTGATGGAGATTAGGATCCAGATTTAAGGCTTGATCGTAACTTGCGATCGCATCTTCAAAATGCCCCAGCCAGGACAGAGCAATGCCTCGGTCGTACCAAATCAGCGCCCGATCAGGATCCAGACTTAGGGCTTGCTCATAACTGTTGATGGCCCCTTCATAGCGATCAAGTTGAGCCAGCAACGTCCCGTGGAAATACCAATCTTGAGACGGCACACCCCCAAACTTGAGCGCCTGCTCATAGCTACTGACCGCTTCTTCATAGAGGCCCAATTGACAAAACGCTAACGCCCGATTATGCCAACCATCTAGATGGTTGGGACGATGGGCCAACGCCCGATCGAAGCTGCGAATGGCCTCTTGATAACGTTTGAGTTCAACTTGGACGCACCCTCGCCCAAACCACACTTCGTTATTATCTGTCCCATGCGCGATGGCCTGATCATACTGAGCTAGACAAGCTTCTAGGCTCTCAGAAGAAGTAGCATTATAAGGACGCTGAGGCTGACGAAATAATTTTTGAAAAAACACCACTGAAAAACTTATATCTCGAAAGAGGACGTGACTCTATTGCTGCAAAAGCGATGGCCTACTGCAACTCAATGCAGGATCCCCCGACCGCTGAGACCACAAGTCAGACTTGCACTCACTATGTGCTAGAACACAGCTACCACAGCCGATTGCTGCAGGCAGCCTGGATATCAAATCTCCATCAACACTGATGACTGTAGTGTGCCCATTTTGATACCAAACTTATAGGCTGTAATCGGTAAATCTATTAACAAGCATGGATTTGGCCGTTTATCTGAGCAATCTCCCAATTGATGCTGTTTCATCATTCTTTGACAATAAAATAGCAAATACTGTCGCTAATGTAGCGAGTATGACCGATGGCTTAAGTCAAGTCTGCTATACGGCTAATGCCGTGTTTGGGGTTTACCTCAATCAGTATGGATGCAAGGATGATGATCGACGCATTGAAATATTTGGTTATTGTAGAACAGCGGCAGGCTATGATGCAGCTGTAGATGCGGTGACTGTACCTATCATGGGCAAGTCGTCAGTCTATATGCAGCTGAGCTAGCTTTGCCCATGCCTTCCTGTCAAGACGTTTACATTACTGGAGTTGGTAAGTTTCTACCGGGAGAACCCGTTACTAACGCTGACATGGCGGCGTACATCGGTTGTATTAGTAAGCGTAGCTCAACGCTAGGGTCCGCCATCTTACGTAAGAATGGGATTAAGCACCGCTTCTATGCCCTAGATCCGAAGGGTGGCTACCGATATACCAATGCCGCCATGGCCGCGAATGCCATCCATAATGCCCTCAAGCATGCTCGCTGCCAGCCGGAACAGGTGGATCTGCTGGCAGCCAGTACCACCCAAGGCGATTACCTGGTACCAGGGTTCGCGAGTTCGGTTCATGCCGAGTTGGGAATTCCCCCCTTAGCCATTTTCTCGTTTCAGAGTGTGTGCGCCAGTAGCCTTATGGCCGTCAAAAATGCCTGGCTCAATGTCAAAATAGGCGAATCCCAACTGGCGGTGGCGAGTGGGAGTGAATTTGCTAGCCGCTGGTTTCGACCTGCGGTTTATCAGCCTTTTTATGACCAAGATGCCAAGCCCGATCCTCAAATTGAGTTTTTGCGGTGGACTTTATCGGATGGGGCAGGGGCTGTGGTTTTGGAACCTCACCCTAAACCCGATGGGGTATCGTTGCGGATTGATTGGATTCAGTTGAAGTCCTTTGCCGATCGTTTCCCACCCTGTATGTATGCTGGAGCCAAGAGCAATACTGGGGCAGATGATTTAGGGTGGGGATTGTATGAGTCTCCCCAAGCGGCCTATGAAGCTGGTGCGATCGCACTCAAACAAGACTTCGAGGTTCTCTATGCCATGTTCCCGATTTGGGTCGGCTATTATCTGGAACTGCTAGAGAAATACGATCTGGATCCCAATGCCATCGACTATTTTTTGCCCCACTACTCTTCCCACTCCTTAGGCGAAGAAATGAAGCGATTGCTACGCCGAACCGGGGCCATGATTGCGGAAGAGAAATGGTGCAATAACCTAGAATGCTATGGCAATACGGGCACTGCCTCTATTTTTATCATGCTGGAAGAGCTAGTTCAGCAACATCCCTTACAGCCCGGACAGCGGATCCTCTGCTTTGTGCCCGAAAGTGGGCGCTGTATTGCGGCTTTTATGCATTTAACCGTGGTGTAATTCCATGCAAACTCAACCCCGACTTCAGAGCAACGTTACCCAGGCCCAACGCGTCCTCCGGCAACTGACGATGGTGTGGGCCGATTTTGAAAGTCGGTTATTGAAGGTGCCGATTGTGGCTCGGGCCATGCAGCAGCAGCTCCGGTTAGCGGATTATCTCACCTTAATTAGCGATCATTACCAGCAAGTCGTGGAAGGCAGTGGCTGGATTAGCCGTGCCGCCTCTTCGATTACGGCCCCCTATTTAGATCAGCGCTCTGTTTTTATCCGTCATGCGGCCACTGAACATCTTGACTATCAAATGTTGGAGAAAAGCTATCTGGCGTCCGGGGGCCAACCAGCAGAGTTGATCAGTGCCCGCAAAAATATTGGCTCCGAAGCCCTCTCGGCCTGGATGTATCACCGGGCCTCCCAGCCCAACCCCTTTGATCTATTGGGGGCCATGTTTATTATTGAGGGCTTAGGCAAACGCTTTGCCCAAACCTTTGCCAATGCCTTGGACGAGAACCCCTTAATCACGGATCCCGATCAGTTAGAATTCTATCGCTACCATGCGGCCCACGACGAAGATCATCTCCAGGAACTGGAAGACCTGCTGACTAGCTCAATTTTGGATATAACAGGAATGGATGAGGCGATTGTTCGCACCGCCAAAGTCACCGCTCGGTTATACCTCTTACAGCTAGAAGAACTAGGACATTATTGATGAGTTGGCAGACAGCGTTTGATCAACAAATCATTAATATTAACGACCCCAATCCCTGGTTGGCGCTCTATCTAGATGCCAGTCTGCCCCTCCATGATCAAGCAAAGCGAGCCCTTCTGAGGGGCCATAACAGCCGCTCCCGCCGTATCTTTCTACCGTTAGTGCGTCCCTTTGCCAAGCTGATGATTGTGGGGGTGAAGCTGCTGCGGATTGTTATTCCAGAATGGTTAAGCTCGTCTAGACTACTGCATCAGTTGATCTATTGGGGATTGAAGTATTTTGTCACGCCTGATAGCAACTATCTGATTTTGCGGCACTTTGTCATTGGCACAGAAATTCTCAATTTTATTGCAGATAATGCTGGAATTGAGATCACGTCTACACAATCTTTACGCCCCACCTGTTTAGAAGATTTAAAGGACAACACCTTCCTGATTCATGACTTGAACATATATAACTTTATTATTGAGCTGAATCAAAAGTTGAAGGCTGAGAATCGGACCTTGGAAGCACCGAAACGGCTCAACTTCGACGCAATTACGGATGGTGAATTTGAGATCAACCCTGGGCGCAAGCGATGGACGAATTTTGTCGATTTGCAATCAGCAATTGAGGTGTATACGCCAGTCTATGCCTTATTTTTATCCGATCACGATTTCTGGCGAGCTACCAATTCATTACAGTTGGATGAAACGATCGCGATTTATATCAGTAAATTGTTGCAAGATCCGATGGCCTTAAGTTTGGTCAACAATCGCCATCCCTGTATCCCTTTAATTACTTTGCATGCTGGCTTTCGGTTGATGCTTCATGGCATGGATGCTGAAATTTTGCATGGCTATTTACGCCAACAGAAGCGAATGCAGGTTACCCTAGCGGCATGAGAAAACAGGGTTTATCTTGCTTGTTCAGACGAATACCGCACATTGCAAAATAAATGGTAGGACTTGTTAATGGCCGGTATCGTATCCTCAAGGCATTAACTGAGGGCGGATTCGGTAAAACCTTCTTAGCTGAAGATGTGCAGATGCCATCCCGGCGATTTTGTGTGATTAAGCAGCTCAAACCAGTACTCAATAATGATCGGGTCCAGAAAATCGTCCTTGAACGATTTCAACGGGAAGCAGCAATTTTAGAGCGAATTGGCCAAGGCCATCCTCAAATTCCCGGTTTATTTGCCTATTTTGAAGAAGCTGGACAATTTAATTTAGTACAGGAATGGATAGAAGGTCAGACCCTTACCGAAATTGTCAAAACTCAAGGCCCACTGAATGAAGCTGACGTGATCAAGCTGCTCTATCAGATCCTTAATGTCCTCAATTACATTCATGGGCACAATATTATCCATCGGGATATTAAACCCGACAATATTATTGTTCGCGCTGCCGATCAACTGCCTTGTCTGATTGATTTTGGTGCAGTCAAGGAAGTGATGGCCACCCAAATTAATGCCCAGGGACAGCCCAGCCGCTCAATTGTGATTGGCACCCTTGGCTTTATGCCCAGAGAACAGGCGGCGGGTCGACCTACTTTTGCTAGCGATCTTTATAGTTTGGGCCTAACGGCGATTTATTTGTTAACGGGCAAGTTCCCCGACCAATTTGAGACGGACAGTTCAACGGGGCGATTGCAATGGAAGCAGGATTGTGAGCACCTGAGCCCCCCCTTTAAAAGTTTGCTGGATCAACTGGTTAAACCTCATCCTAAACATCGATTTGCCACAGTTGCAGCCATGCGGACTGCGCTACAATCTATCACCCAAGCCAGTACGATGCTATCCCATCCATCTGCCAAAGATGAAACCTCTCCTATAACACCTGAGTCATCTCCCGCTGAAGATAAGTCCTCTCTTGCTAATCAGTCCCAGCCGCCGCCCAAACATCGGTGGCAATGGATTGGGCTGGCGGCAAGTGGCATTGCGATCGCATCCACAAGTCTCTTTTTCCTCTTCCGGCCCCAATGGCATTATTTTTGGGGCCAACAGGCAGCCCAAGCGGGCAACTGGCAGTCTGCCACAGAGAATTTTGAGCAGGCATTAGCGCTAAAAGCAGACTATACAGAAGCAGCTCTGAAACTGGGTGAGACCTATGCCGAAATTGGCAAGTATGAGGAGGCCATAACCCAGTTCGGTAGTTTATTAAAACAGCAGCCAAAAACAGCGGCGGCCTATCGAGAGCGAGGTGAAATTCGCTTTGCCACTGGGGAATACCAAGCTGCGATCGCAGACTATAACGAAGCCCTCAAACTTGACCCCAAGGACGCTGAAACTTACAACCATCGAGGGTATGTCCGAGAAGAACTGGGCAAGTATGAGGAGGCGATCGCAGATCATCGCCAGGCAATTCGCCTACAGCCCAAACAGGCCGAAGGCTATATCAACTTAGCCGCCGTCTTTTTCATCCAGGGCAAACTGGAAGCTGCAGTGAAAGAACTAGATAAGGCCATCCAAGCGGAATCAAACCATTTATCAGCCCATGTGAATCGGGGGAGTTATCGTTCGCTCCTCGGTGATCAAGACGGGGCTAAACAAGACTGGAACCGTGTCCTAGAGCTTCCTGTGCGGACTGCGAAAGACTATGCAAGTCGGGGCTATGCTAAATCTAGGCTGGGTCAAAAGCAAGATGCGATCGCAGATTACAATCAGGCCCTCAGCATTAATCCAAAACTCACTCGGGCTCATACCAATCTAGGTATCATCTTCTACGAACAAGGTGAAACAGAGCAGGCCCATAAAGCGATTAATCAGGCCCTGGCAACTAATCCCAACTCTACAACTGCCCACATGCTCAGAGGCGAGTTGCGGGCTTATCAAGGCCAACAGTCTGATCGTAAAGAGGCGCTCAAAGCTTATGATCGGGCCATCGCCATTAATCCTAATGATCCCTTTGTCCTCAACAACCGTTGTGGGACCTTATTGTCTCTCAATGAATTACAGCGTGCCCTTGAAGATTGCAACAAGGGATTAGAGATCAATCCCAGTAGTGCAGCCCTGTATAATGCACGCGGTAATATTCGACTGCGTTTGGAAGATACGACAGGCGCTATCCAAGATTATGGGCGCACGATTGAAATTAACGCTGCTCGCAACAGTGAAAGTCGCAGCCAAGCAGCTTACTCTAATCGTGCCAGCGCTAGAATCAAGCTCAAAGATTGGGACGGGGCCTTGAGCGATCTTAATGAGGCTCTTCGCCTCAAGCCCGATGCCGCTGAAGATTACTACAAACGGGGCTTGCTCTATTCGTTGCAGAACAAACGACAGGAGGCTATTACAGATCTAAAAAAAGCGGCCGATCTCTATGCCAAGCAAGGCCGCACCGATGACTATAACAACGTTCTCAGTGTTCTACGTTCTTTAGGAGAAGGGTAATCATGCGCGTGATTGGCTTGATGAGTGGCACCTCCATCGATGGTATTGATGCCGCCCTCGTGGATATTTCTGGCCAAGAACTCGATTTACAGGTTGATCTGATCGCATCTCAGACCTATCCTTACCCCGATACCCTCCGAGAGCAAATTCTGGCGGTCTGTGCCGGCCAGCCGTTGAGTATTGAAGAATTGGCGGTCTTGGATGATGCGATCGCAACCCAATTTTCCCAAGCGGCCCAGTCCATTCAGACTGATATAGCTCCGATTGCCGAATTGATTGGCTCTCACGGCCAGACTGTTTTCCATCGTCCGCCCCACAGCGACCTGGGCTACACCCTACAATTGGGTCGGGGAGCTGTCATTGCCCACCAGACCCACACAAACACGGTCAGCAATTTTCGAGTAGCGGATATAGCGGCAGGCGGTCAGGGCGCGCCCCTCGTCTCCAAACTAGATATCTGTTTACTGAGCCATCCCGAGTTCTATCGCTGTGTTCAGAATATCGGTGGCATCGGCAATGTCACCTATTTACCGCCTCTAGCAGAGGCCCATCAACTGGGCATGGGCGTCAAAGGCTGGGATACGGGACCTGGGAATGTGCTGATTGACTTGGCTGTGGCTCACTTCTCTAGTGGTGACTTGACCTACGATGCCAATGGTGCCTGGGCAGCCCAAGGCACCCCCTGCCAACCCTTGATTGCAGCATGGCTGCGCCATCCTTTTTTTCAGGAGCCTCCCCCCAAATCGACAGGCCGAGAGTTATTTGGTCCCGACTATTTACAGATGTGTTTGCAAACCGCAGCTCCTTATCACCTGAGTCCAGCAGATATGGTGGCCACGCTGACGGACTTCACCGCGGCCACCATTGTCGATAGTTATGACCAATTTTTGCCCCTGCGCCCCGATCAAGTAGTGCTCTGTGGGGGTGGGCATCGCAATCGGTATTTATTTCGCTGTCTTAAAAATCGCTTTGGCAGCACGCCAGTCTTGACGACTGATGATTTGGGACTCAGTTCTGATGCCAAGGAAGCGATCGCATTTGCCGTTTTGGCCTACTGGCGACAGCTCGGCATTTCTGGCAATGTGCCTGCAGTGACAGGGGCCAAAGGCCCCATTCTCCTGGGAGAATTGCATCTCGCCTGATCCAGGTCATCGGCCAGATGGGCATCCTAAGCGTAGGACAAGGATTCACCTACATTAACGAGATGCCAGAGAATAGAGGCACTGTGCCGCACACCTTTCTGATGGATGCGGGCCGATGGACTTTTAAAGGAACTTGGATGGAACGTAACCAAGACCCCGTTGCCATACATGGCCGCACCCTAGTGGCTTGGAACTGTGACACCTGGTTTACGATGGCAACCAAGCTGCTGTTTCCCGAAGAGTCTGCTATGGCTCGTCAAGGAACCTCAGAAATTATCATGCAGTCTCGTGGACGTTTAGGGAGTAACGACCAGCGTTATACCTACGTTCTGAAGCATAGCCAACTAGGCCAAGTCGAAGGGGAAGGCTGGATTGGCCCCCAATCAATTGTTCAGCGTTTTTGGGTACTGGGCGATCGCGATCGCCGCAGCGGCTTTGAAACGATTCATCGCATTGCCGATAACATCTATCGCTTATCCAGCGGCATGATGAGCGATCATTACTTGCTTAATACCATGGAAGCGACCTTAGAGCGACAACCTGGGTAGTGGGAGTTCACTCAACAACCACACCCAATCTACTTGTTTCACGCAGCAGATCCATAATTTCATCTCGATAGCCTTGAAAGAGAGGCTGGCGTTTGATGGTATAGGTCCGTTCTGAGGGTAAGTCGACGAAGACTTCTCGTTGGACTGAACCTGGACGAGCGGTGAGGACATAAATGCGCTGAGACAGGAAAATGGCTTCTTCCACATCATGGGTGATCATCAAGATACTGGTGCCTGTTCGTCGCCACAAATCGAGCAAAAATTGTTGCATCGTCTCTTTGGTCTGCACATCTAATGCCCCAAAGGGTTCATCCATCAGTAAAACTTTGGGTTGCGAGGCTAAAGCACGGGCAATGGCGACCCGCTGTTTCATCCCTCCAGATAGCTCTCTCGGATAAGCATTGGCAAACTGAGACAACCCGACAACATCTAGATACTCAGCAACTCGCTGAGCACGTAGCGGCATGGCCATTCCCTGTAGCTTTAATCCAAATCCCACGTTTTTTGCCACAGTCATCCAGGGATAGAGGCTATAGCTCTGAAACACCATGCCGCGATCCGCGCCAGGACCAATCACGGGTTGGCCATCGACGGTGATTTTGCCAGAGGTGGGGGTATCTAAGCCTGCCACCATGCGCAGGAGGGTTGTCTTGCCAGACCCCGATGCTCCCACCGCGCAGACAAACTCCCCTGTCTCCACATGCAAGTTAATATCTTTGAGGACTAGCAGTTGACCCTGACGGGTCGAGAAGTGCTTATACAAATGAGAAACTTCTAGATGCATGATTACCGTTTAGTCTATGGCCCATGGACAAGATATGCGGAGCAGCCAGCGGAACAATAAATCTATACAAAACCCAATGAGCCCCAACACAATCAGACAGGCAAAAATATCATCGGTTCTGAAAAACTGTTGGGCTAGTGAAATACGCTTGCCTAAGCCTTCGTCTGCCGCAATCAATTCAGCGACGACGACTAAATTCCAAGAGGCCGCCATATTTACTCGAAAGGCATCCAGAATATTGGGAATCACATAGGGGGTAATCACTTGAAAGAGGACCTGATGCCGTTGTCCTCCTAGGGTATACGTGGTTTCCAACAATTCTTGCGGAATAAACTTCACTGCGTCCATAATCATCAAGACGTTAAAGAACACAGTACCGATAAAAATGAGGGCGATTTTGGGGGGTTCTTCTACACCTAAATAAATCAATAACAGAGGGATAAACGCGGGAGCAGGCATGTAACGGACAATACCAATAATCGGCTCTAATAAAGACCGGATACTGGTAAACGTCCCCATTGCCACTCCAATGGGAGCAGAGATAAGCGCAGCCAGGAAAAAGCCCACCCCGACCCGAAAACAACTCATCAGCGTATCTTGCACCAGAAAGCCATCGGCATGTAGGTCAAGCGCTGCTTGACCCACCGTCATAGGGGAGGGCAAAAATTTGGGATTAACGATACCTAAGCTAGAAACTCCCCACCAAATTCCTAAGGGTACAACAATAGAAATCGCAGTTAACGCCCACTTTAAATTTGCTGGAATATCTTCAGCAATACGCCAAAAAATAGTGGGCTTTAGTCCACCGGGCTGTTGGCTATTTTTGGGAGTGGAAGCTGATGCGTCTGAGGTCATAACCACTACGGGTAAATAGAAGATGGCCTTTCTGGAGCTAGCGTGCTAGCTCCAGAAACATCAGGTCTTAAGCCTGCTTTGCTTTGTACTCTTTGACAAATTGGTCGTCCAGAATTTTGGTTAAGTCAGGTGCTTTGTCTATGAAACCCACATCAACCATAAATTTAGCCATACGTTTAGCCGCAAAGGGCATATGCTTCATATCATCACCCTCTGAGAAAGCTTCTAAATTATCTTCAAGGGTAAAAAAGCGTGTCCCCTCTTTGAATTGTTTCATTTCTTCTAGGGAGATGCCTGCCCGCTTCGCCATGATTTCATCTGATTTTTGCGGATTTTCTTCCATAAAAGCCAAGATATCAAACCAAGTATCTACAAGAGCTTGCACTTGATCGGGGCGATTATCCACCATGTCTTGAGTCACAACCAGCAAGTCAGGAATGGCACCTGGAAACTCTTTGGATGAGATGAGTTCTTTACTGCCTTCTCGCTGCAAGGCCGTTGCCCAAAAGGGAGGAAATGCTCCAACTGCGTCGGCTTGTCCTGCCACAAAAGCAGTCACTGCTTTACCCGTCTCCAGACCCACAATTTCAACATCGTCTCGCGTCATGCCATTCTCTTCTAAGGCTAAGGTCAACAAAAAGTCGTCAACCACGCCCTCTTCAATAGCTACTTTTTTGCCCTTCAAGTCTTGGATGCTATTAATCTCGGCAGAGACGATAATCTTGTCATTGCCTGCGGAGTTGTCATTGACCAAGACAGCCACTTCTCCCTTGACGGCGTTGCCAGCGAAGGAAATCGTATCGTTGAGGGTTTGGCAATTTCCATCCAGTTGACCTGCTGCCAGTGCTTCCATGGAGGTAGTGTAGTTATCAAACCACTTGAGCTGGACATTAGCTTTATTTTTTTCAAACAACCCTTCTTGTTCGGCAATGGCCCATGGCCACCAACCAGCCCAGTTACTATAGCCAATGACCACTGGCTCACCCGATCCGGTAGAAGAATCAGTGGTGGTATTGGGTGACGGATTACAACTGACCGTCAGTAGCAAACTACAGACAAATACCAAACATAAAGATAGGAAATTTCGTCGCTTCATAAAGTCTTTCACCTGCAAACAAACACAAATAACTAGTGACTGCCGACCACAGTCCGACTGGGTGTTGCAACCTGCTGACGCACCCACTCAAACCATTCAGCTAGCCCTGTACCTGTTTGGGCAGATACCGGAATAATCGTGGCATGGGGATTGAGCTGACGCACATTCTGGGTGATCTGCTCAATGTCAATATTCAGATAGGGAACTAAATCTATCTTGGTTACTAACAAACAATCGGCTGCTTGAAACATCACCGGATATTTCAGCGGCTTATCTTCCCCCTCTGTCACACTGAGTAGGGCAACTTTGGCATGTTCCCCGACTTCAAACTCTGCCGGACACACGAGGTTCCCGACATTTTCTACGAGCACTAAATCCAGCTCCCCAGGATGGGTGCAATGCTCTAATTGGTGGATGCCACCCGCAACCATCTGGGCATCGAGATGGCAAGATCGCCCGGTATTAATCGCCACCACGGGGACATCGTAGGCTCGCAAGCGATCGGCATCCAGTTCGGTGGTCATGTCACCTTCAATGACGGCGAGTTTTAGCTCTGGGCTGAGGGCGGCCAGGGTTTTCTCTAGCAGCACGGTTTTGCCTGCACCGGGGCTGCTCATGACGTTAAAACAGGTCACCCCCCATTCGTCAAAGTGGTCTCGATTGTGATCGGCTCCTTCTTGATTGGCATGTAGAAGGTTAATGCCTAGGGCGGCGTCAACGGTTTGGTGCATAGGCTTGGGCTGAATCAGAACAATATTCGATGTGATCAATCTTGAGTTCGCGACCGGAGCGGATATCTTCCATAGGGGTACCACAATCGGGACAGGCGTACCGCAACCCGATTTCAGGTGCATAGTCCTGCTGGCAAGGATGACAAAACGCAATCAAAGGGGTTTCCCGAATCACCAGTTCAGTGCCTGCCAAAAAAGTGTCACGGGTTTGGACTTCATAGGCAAACTGTAAACTCATGGGTTCAACACAGGTAAATCGACCCACCACCAAGTGAATTTTGGTGATTTGCGGATCTTCTGGCTGGGAGTCATACCAGTCTTTGACTGTCATGATTAGAGCCTTAGTCATATCTGTCTCATGCATGGCCTAAACCCACTCGGATCCCACATCCATATTGGCTTCGGTATGGATATAGGCTGGGGTCTGCTGGCGAGGTAACTGTCCAGAGAGCACCAGATGGGCCATGGCATCACAGATTACCCGTGTCGCCATCAAGGCCGTCATATCGCTAATGTCGTAGGGAGGGGATACCTCCACGACTTCCAGGCCACAGACGGGAGCTTTTCGGATGATTTTGCCCAGCATATAGAGGGCTTCTCGCGGAAGAAGACCCCCTGGTTCTGGCCAGCCGGTACCGGGGACAAATCCGGCATCAATACAGTCAATATCAAAGCTGATATAGACGCAGTCTGTGCCATCTAGGGCATGTTCTAGGGCAAAATCAACGGCAGCATCTAACCCCATTTCGGTAATATCGGTGACCGTAAGGATATTAGTAGCTCGCTCTCGACAGACCTTGACCCCTTGCCGAGGCACTTGCCAACCGCCAATGCCAAGCTGCACCAAGTTTTTGGCGGGTGCATTGGTCATATTGGTGGCATGGAACCAAGGACAGGTATGCATGCGCTCGTCTAGATCCGTTTCTTGGGTATCCACATGGCGATCGAAGTGGATGATACCAACTTTCTTATCCCCCAAGTGACGGCAGACCCCGCGAACGGTGGGGAAGCCAATGGAATGGTCCCCCCCTAAAATAATCGGGAAAGCCCCAGAACTAAAAACATGGGCAACCCCTTTGGAAATTTGGTCGAAGGATTTCTCGTTATTGGCAGGGATGGTAAACACATCACCCACATCACAGAGGGTAATCTGTTCGCGAAGATCGATGCCCATCTCAAAATTGTAGGGCGTATATAAAGCTGAGATCCGACGGATACCCTGGGGACCAAAACGAGTGCCGGGACGGTAAGTGGTACCAGAATCGTGAGGGACACCCATGACCGCAATATCATACTCACCCACTTTACGGACATCTTCTAGATAGGGGGCTTTTAGGAAGGTATTGATGCCTGCATAGTGGGGCAGCTCCCCGCGAGAGAAGGTGGGGATACTGCGATCGCGAATGCTAGCTGCCGCTTCTAACCCCAGCTCTAATCCTCGATCCACTTCTTGTTGCCAGCCCGTGAGGGGCAATTGTGCTTCTTTTTCCAATGCACGGTTGGCCTCAGTCGAAGAAAAGTCAGGATTAGAGTTAGGAGGACCAAAGGTCGAATTTTCAGCCATAATGTCGAGAAAACGAGGTTTTTACTTCTTCACGTTAATGTCTTAATTCATCATGTTTCTTCTCCGCCATTTTAGAGGAATATGAGCATTGTCCATTTAAAAAACAAAACCCGAAGAGACAATCATCAACGCATGAGGCGTTAATGTTGATTCTCCCGGGCTTTTTCCCCTCCGTGTCACTAGTCACAAACCCACGCAAATGCAGGCAGGCAGGGTAACTAGCTGTTTCTCTCGGACCAGACATTTAAGCTCAGACTGACCTTAAATCGGAACCCTAGAAACACGTGTTTTTAAAGAATTATTACTAGTATATAGATTAGGTATCTATACCAGAGATATCAAGCTCATATCTTCCCTGTTGTATTGGTAGATACAAAAAAATGAAGCCTGGAAAGCTCAAGTCTCAATAAGTAAGAAATAACTGGCTTAAAGAGAGACAAAGACCTAGCTAGATAGACGATAAACGTCTTTAAGCCAGTTATTTCCTTGCTGACGTAGCCGAATGAGCTGATTCCATCCTGCTACCCAAATATCGCCTTTGGAGTCAATGAGAAGATGGCGCATATAGCGCAACTCCGATAGGTTAATGAATCTGGGTTTGGAGCTGCCCTGCTCACGAATGGACAATCCTGATGTGTAGTGCAAAAAATAGGTGCGGTTTTGATCGACCGCGATCGCAGATCCCTTACCGCTAATATCTACCACGGGCTGGAAGGTTTGGGTCGTATCATCGAAGCGAAAAAAGCCCTGCTTAAAGTCCACCACCCACAACTGCCCCTCGGCATCTTCATAAAAAGACCGAGGATCCTCACCAGGATAGGCTTTAGACTTGAGGGAGAACTGTTGTTGATTGCGCCAAATCGCCTTGAGAAAATCAATGCGCCATTGTTCTCCATTCTGGCGATAGATGAGATCGTAGCCCTGCCCCGATCCGAACTGAGGATTTGCAGTGACAAAGCGATCGCGGTTAGCATCAAATTGCCAGAGTTGGCTCCGGTGGCGGGCTAATAACTCCCCTTGTGGACCTTTGACCAACTGAAAGCCCTCTTCGACGGTTTGAGGGTCGTAGCGATACAGTTTCCAGGTGTTGCCATTAAAGCGTAATAGCCGGTGTTGACATCCCACCCATAGGGAGTTTGACCAGACGGCTAGGGAAGTACAGAGTCTTTCTTGCCGGGTTGCAGTGGCAGTCTGTGTTTGAGGATCCCAAAAGACAATCCCCCCTTGAGTTGCCGTCACTATTTGATCCTGAAACTCAGCAATTTTGTAGATTTGGTTGAGTTCGGGGTTCGTGGACTGTTGCTCATTCGGGAGAGCGGGCTGTTGACAGTAAGACTTATAGTTCTGGAGATACTGCATGGCTTGGGCTACGGCCTGCGATCGCAAATTCCGTTTCTCCACTGGGAATTGGTTAAGAACTTGTTGTAGCCCTAGGTAAATCGAGCACCAAGACTTTGAAAATTCGCCTTGCCCTTGGACAACCGCCCGTACAAACTGAACCGTAAAATCATTTGGTAATGCATAGGCAGCCTGACTGATTAACTGCAGAGGGTGTGCTTGCCATAGGTCTTCGGATGCTGTGTTTGACAAGGGCGATAGTTGAAAATAATCATCCATTGCCAGCAAATACCCCAAGACAAAGCGGTCTACGGCACGTAAATGATGTAATTGAATCTCTTGGACCGTGAGCCCCTGGGCTGCGGCTAAACCAGTCAAAAATCGATAGCCATTCCGTTGACCTTGAACGTTCCAGCCCAAGGCATTAATCACCGCTGCTTTTTGATCCGTTGGTGCATCGCTCAAGAGAAACGATAATACCTTGCCCTCAGCGACTTTGGTGCGTTGAGCAAGCTGTACTTCAGGCATTTCTCGGTAAGCATCAGCGAGATTGGTGGAGGTCAGAGGGCTATCGGCCCGCGCTCGTTCTACGGGTAAGAGCAGGGTAAGGGCAATGCCAATCGCTATTAGGGCTGAAGACCTAGACGGTTGGCGAAGGTTAACTGACATGTCATCTCACTCTAACGTGACTTGCATATGACCTGAAAGGAACGACACGCAGGGTTAGAGGCTAGCTAAAAGCTAAGCACTTAATAGCTTAGTTAACTCATAAATCCAACCGTAGTAGTCATCAGCGAGGGTTGTTCGATCCCGATGAATGTGAGGTTTGATTAAAGCCACCAATTCTTGGGCGCGATCGCAATCGTGCGGCTGAATTTTGGACCAATCTGGATTATGCACAAATCGCTCTGCTAGAACAACAGACAAGATTCTTTCCCCCTACGATGTGATTTAGGATCGACACCCAACGATGACAATCTCTGCGGAGCCGATACACAGACTTGCTGCTCAGAATGCCAGCTCTACACTCTGCCAACAGTGACAACAACCGTCTATAACTGTGATCTTGATCACGCATCTCTCGTGTTATTTTTCCCAAATGAAGCCTATTAATTTCAACAAACGAGTAAAATATGAGTCATGACGAGATATAACTCAATTTAAGACAACTGCATCAATAAATCAACATTTTTCTGGCTATATAGGCTTTTATAGCTAATAATTAGGGCTTTAGGCCGAATTCATTCCCCTTTTATAAAGATATGAAAAAGTTGACAGCAGGTTTTGCAGGTGTTATGTACAGACCGTGGCTCAGTCTATGGTCGTAGGTTAAGTTTGAGCAAAACAGTAGGACGTTCTCCCTGCCTCAAGACTGGTCCCGTTCTGCTGTTGATTCGACGCTCATCGATTTGCCAAGTTTTCGTCAATGCCGTTTGGACAGCCTTGATACGGTTGCTGTTGATGACGGGATTTTCTAAGATCTCTGCCCGGGCCACAATATCCACAGACAAATTGGGCTGCTGTTGCAGAATGGTGCCCACTTGATTTAAGATTCGTTGATTTTCAGGGGAAAGCGTCGAAAGATCGAATTCGAAGGTGAGTGGTGTTGGAAAAGTCGGTACTCGTTCCAACACCACTTGGGTCATCGGTGAATTGAGGCGATTACGTAGATCTTCACGCAGCAAGGTTTGAGCATCGCGATCAATATCGCGATCGCTTAGGTAGAAAATTTTGAGGGTGAGAGGGGTAATGGCACTGGTGCTGACTTCATGGCGTAGGGGTTGGGCAGGAGTCGGTAGCACCATGGTGCCGAGGGCAGTATCTACGGTTTGTAGCAAATTGACCTGAGCCTGGGACACGCTGAGTGGTGGCATTTCTGGGGTTAATGGCTCTAGCACCACCGGATCATCGGAGAGTCGAGCTAGCAGCTCATTAGACGCCGTTAAAATCTCAATCAACTGAATCTCTAGAGCATCTGTTGGGCAATTTAATTGGCGAGCAAGGATTTCTCTAAACTGCTGCCGATCGTCAAGGGTATAAGGATCGCTGGTGAAAACCGTCAACTGTACGGTCAGTTTGTCTTCGATGACGGCAGTATTCAACTGGCTAATGTAGGATCGGGGTTCTCCAGTGGATGTATTGGCAAAATTACGTTGCCATAGCGTAGTGGCCAAACGGCGGAGTTTATTGTCTTCCTGTTTCTGAGCCAGCTCTGCCTGTAATCGTAAAAAGGACTGATTGAGGGGAATGAGTAAGAGCAGAATGGGGAGTAGCATTACCACTAATCGGCTGGGTAAGCTGCCAATTTTTTGGAGCTGATTGGTGACGGGTAGCCGCGTTAATACCTTTTGGACCCATTGGCTTTCTGGATCCTGCTCATGCCATTCGATGGCCTGGGATTTGACTTCTGGCATGCCGATATTCAGAGCGAGAAAAACCAACATGGACATTAAGGTAATGGCCGCCAGATTGGTCAAAAACAATAGCGCACCTCCACGGGCGACTTGAAACCCGCCGATGCCAACCACATCAGGGCTGAGACGGATCCCAATGCCGTAACCGACCACACAGAGTGGTGGCATGAGCGCGACTGCGATCGCAACCCCCGGAATGGAGGTGACAACCCCCTTTGGCTCCTTCGCCGTAGCAATCGACCCTAAGGCACCCGAGAACAATGCAATGAATAAATCTAAGGCATTGGGCTGGGTTCGGGCCGCAATTTCAGGTGTCAGTTCTTTGAAAGGGATCGGGGCAATAATTAAGACCGCAAAGGCAATGGCAGCGATACAACTGACAGCCAAGTTGACGATAGCCCGTGTTCCTAAGACCAGATCACCGACGGCAAAGGCCAAGCCATTGGCCAGGATACCCCCCATTAGGGGCGAGATGAGCATAGCGCCAATAATGACCGCCGGACTATTTAAGACCAACCCTAACGTCGCAATGCCCGCAGAGAAAAAGACCTGTAGCCAGTAGCTAATATCCCCTAAACTAACTGAATCGAGGAGACTCCGATAGATTTCTGCTTTCCGGCGAGGACTGATCTCCAGATGATCGGCCAGCCAATTACGAAGGTGTATTGCCACGAATCACTCCCCACGATATACCACTGTTAAGCCTAAGCTCTTGCGGATCTATTTTGGAAATGCAGGCGCATCATATTTGACAGTCTTCCCAGTTGAGAGATCAAAGATAGCTAGGTTGCACATTCTTGCCCCCTACATCAGCCATGAGTGATTCCCTGACAAAATGACAATTTCTTTACTCAGCAATCGAACGGAACTGACACCATGATTGGAGAAATAGCGGCTGTCAGTGCAGCGTTCTTGTGGGCGGTTGCGTCCGCGATTTATGCGACCTTGGGCCGTCAAGCCCCTGCCCTAGCCTTGAACTTAGGAAAAGGCGTCATTGCGATTGTACTGCTGGGGATGACCATCATTCTCCAAGGACTCACCGCGCCATCCTTGGCGGGAAGAAGTAGCTTGTTGTTATTACTGAGTGGCGCGATTGGCATTGGGTTTGGCGATACGGTTTATCTTGAAGCATTACGGTACTTGGGGGCTCGACGGACGCTGTTGTTAGGCACCCTTGCCCCACCGATGGCGGCCTGTTTGGCACTATGGTTTTTACGAGAACAGCTATCCCCTTTCGCTTGGTTGGGGATTGCTGTCACCATTATGGGAATTGTGTGGGTGATTAGTGAGCGAGCTGCTGAAACCCATGCTGCGGAACGTCAAGGGCTTGGGTTACTCTATGCGCTGTTGGCGTCCTTGGCTCAGGCGATTGGGGCGATTCTATCGCGGACGGCCTTAGACAATACGGCAGTTAGCCCGCAATGGGGGGCTTTGTTACGACTGGTGGCTGGGATAGTTGTGGTTGGGGGATGGGGTGTGTTGCGACATCAACTACAAGCTTGGTGGCAGGCGGTGAACACCACCGATTTACTCTTGCGATTGTTTGCAGCATCGTTTGCGGGGACATATTTAGGTATTTGGCTACAGCAGCTATCCCTCAAGTACACGGTAACGGGGATCTCCCAAACCTTGAATGCCACCAGCCCGCTGTTTGTGTTACCCATTGCTGCCCTGCTGGGCGAACGCATCAGTTCACGGGCATGGCTAGGAGCCACCATTGCGGTGATTGGAGTGGGATTGCTATTGGCACAAACTTAATGAGAGTGGCCTCAACTCTAAACACTTATATCAAGCTCTTCCTGAGCCGTAGATCTACGGCTCAGGGAGGACGTCAATTGAACGCGGCTAGAGAGGTCAGGATAAGATTAGGATTTTGACAGACCGGGTGAACAGCAGCTCAGTTAGCCAACACCAACTCTACCAGTGGTCTTCAACCAATTTTGCACTTCACTGTAGTTGTTTGGGGCAATTTTAATTGCTCGTTTCCAAAAATCGGCAGCCAAATCGAAAAAGCGCTCTGCTTCATCTAATTCTGAGGCTTCTTCCGCCTGCTCGCCTTTGTAATGGAGTATGACCCCAGTATTATATAGGGCTTGAACTAGGTTGGGGTTTAACTCTAACGCTTGATGGTAATAGTCCAAGGCTTTTTCATGATCACCGTTATTGGCAAAAATCAGGCCCATGTTGTAGAGGATATAACTTTTGTCAAAGGGATCTTCTTCTAATGCGAGTGCTTCGGTGTAGTTGCCCAGTGCTTTTGCATAGTTGCCATCTACCTGGGCAGCCATCCCTGACCGATAGTATTTGAAAGCATCTTTGGACTTTTGATCCGTGGGAATGACTTTCATGACGACATCGGACATTGCTGAAAAAGCTTTATCTATAAAATTGTCGCTAGGCATAATGACTTCAACCGTTGTAAGACTTGAATCAGACGTAAATGGATATCGCGTGATTAAAAGCGTTCGTACTTTAGTTTAGCAGTAGTCTTTCGGATGAATCGAGTGTCATACCCTAGCGGTGACAGTCCTGTTTTACGGTGCTTTGGGGCCGTGCAGTTAAGGAAGCTGCAAACTTGTGATCAACAGAGACAAAAAATTGTTGAGACAATGCATGGATAGGGGAATGAGCAGAGAATGGGTTTTCCAGCGGGCCACCCCAAACAGAAGGCCAAAACAAACGATTTGGCTAATGACTAGGGCACTATATTGAACATGCAAGATGGACCATCCTACAGCCGTGATCAGTACTGCTCCGCCAGACCCCAGTCGGGAAGACTGGAGTCCCTGAAATAAGAACCCCCGAAAGAGCAATTCCTCAAACAATGGCGCAATTCCCACAATGGCAATGTAGAGAAGCATGGGAATTTGAGCTGTTTGATAGAGTTTGGTGGTGAAGGTTTCTTGATGCTCAAAGAATCGCAGAACGGAGTCTGACAGCAGAATCAGGGCAAGTAGCAGCCCATTCCAGATAATCCAAGCCGTCCATCGCGGTTGCCGTAAGGCAAGATAGTGTTTAACGGTTAAGGCGGGGCGCACCTTTAACAGCGCGTAAATCAGGCCACTCGCACAGATACCCGCAATGAGGGTTGCAATGGATAACACTAGGCCATCTGTTTCAATGGCCTCCATTACTGCTTGAGGGGTAAGGCTGGGGTCTTGCACCAACCGCAAGATGACGAAGAAGAGTGAGATCGCACTACTGATACTAAAGAAGACCACCAAAATCAGGATCGTTAGTCCCACCGTTTCCCAGGCGTTCCAAGGGTTCACAGGAAAAGGATCTGACGGTTTCACAAGCGCTGTTTGACAAGCAGAGTCGTCACCACTGTAGCGCGGTGAGTTGACTTTGCCATGGCTGGCTCTGGAATTGTGCAAGTAGTTGTGGAAGTAGCCATACCTTGAGGGCTTGGCGATGGCCTCAATCGGATGAATAGCCGACTCTATCGGCACTTTACCGATGGATTGCAATGGAGTTCAGGTGTAATCAAGCTGCGTGGTAGGGCTGATCCATAGGAGCAACGGGCTGCTCTTCTGGATTCAAGCAATCCCAAGCGGTTTGAGTCCAGACTTGATAGTCACTGTCGTCTTCAGTAGGTGCCACTTTCAATCGATACGGGGCAGCAATGGCAACGCTGTCGTTATCTTGGGAATGAATCCAGCTAGCAACCCAGTGCGCCATATCGACAATTTCTTCGGGCAACACCGTTAAGTTGAAACTCCAAGATGAATTAAGATTCAGCCCTGTTTTCTTTTTCACCGTCTTGGTATTGGTGATCACACCACTGGGTGGATTAATGGCAATCCGTAACGTTAGAGGCCGATGGGGGAAGAGCGGATCGGGGCAAGTATGGGCCTGGACACTGAGATAGTTAAAGCGCTGTTGGTCATCTACCCAAGATGCGATCGCAGCAAGTGAAGGGCTAAAAATAAGAGAGTTGTCTTTGGTAACAGACACTTCCCATTTCATCGCTGCGGCAAACTGAGCGTAAAAGGTTTCTCGTAGTTGGACAAGGATTTGCTTGGCTTCTGGAGTCATGGGGGTTACCCTCCTGGCAAAAGATAGAGCGATAGAGAATGAAACTGACGTAAGCGAAACTACAGTGGACTTACTCTTGTCGATATCACCTGACCTAGCGTTAAACTCACGAGGAATCTAACTCACAAAGTTATATTCTTCTTTTGCCCATCTCTGTGCTGTAACGTACATCAGGACTTGTAATGATCATGAACACTTAACAAGTGTGATCTCAATCAATGATGTCCGCTACGGTTAATTTTCTTTACTGTAAGAGCATTTCATCGCCTTGTCAGTGAGCCGCACTAGGGCAAATTCAATCTTTTTAACCCAGCCTGGGTGGCAACGACAGAGCTTAGTTTTCCCAGTGATGTTTGATGATCGGGCAACCGTAGATTTACGGACTTTTCATCCAATGTATGTGCTCCTCCCAGGCCCTACTCATCTGGGCTCAGTAGGCTCAGTATATCCACCATTGCTGGGGGAATGACGCACCTGTAACAGTTAAGAGTACGCAATTTTACGGAGACCTCAAGTCTTCAAAGGCTGCTTTGATGATGTTGCTGAGTCAAGACCACTTTTTACCCCTAATGCAATAGCTGTTGATTAGGTTGGGTGAGTGATTCTAATCACATAGATGATTGATTCAGAACACCATCTAGGAATAGCCAGATCACGGATTTTCTCAAGTTTTTCACTGAAGATGAAGCAAGTGGTAGTGAGACTGTAAACGATGAAAAGATTTTCCCAAGCTCCAATCCTCTCGGGTTCCGTCAAAGCTGCACTAGCGCTCAGTAGTGCCCTGGTCTTAGGAAGCACTAGCATCGCTGTTGCAGAACCCACCAATATCGCTGCCTCCAGCAATTCTACACCCCTGGCTGATGGCACCTATCTGTATGGTGAGACCACCAAGGCCAATCAAATTGGTCAAGGCTATGTGGTGTTTAGAAAACAGGGCCAGACTGTAACGGGTGCGTTTTACTACCCTCAATCAGAGTTCAGCTGCTTTACCGGAACGGTCAAGAATCAGCGCTTAGAGGTACTGTCCCTGGGCATGCCCCATGAAAATGTGATTGAAGTCGAAGTTCCCCTCACCACAATGCATCGCATTCCATCAGTTGGTAGCAGCGAACATAACAGCTTAGGCATGTGCCAGAAAGAGGTGGCGGCTTACCAGCAACGGCAACAACTTGCTGCCCCCATGACTCAATGGGCCACGCCTTAGCTCACCACTTTCATCAGTCTGCGTCTCAGGGGTGGGTATCTTCTGAATTCTCCACCCACATCTAGCTACAATCTCAAAATGGAAGATTCAGAGACTCGAAGACATCGCTGATGGGATCGGTGAAGCGCCGACCCAGTAGGACTGCCAATAAGCCACAAATGATCGGGATAGCGGTGGAAATGATGAGTTTGGACCTACCCACCTGAGCTAAGGTCGCATGGGTCATCTCCAACGATAGAGAAAAATAGACGAAGATGGGAAGTCCTGTTAGCACAGTGCCGATACAGAAATTCTTGAATGCGCTAATGACCCTTTGCTGAAGTTCAGGACGGTCAGATTGACTCAAACTCTTGGTAGAAGGCGTTTGTCTGGGAGCCATAAGATGACTGCTCTCGTTAACCAAAACACGATACACAGCTTCACTTTAACGCAACTTCAAAATTGGCAGACTCTGAAAGGCGTTACTGAGGGCGTTACCCACGGTAGTCCTCCATCAGTAATGATATTCGCTGCTGCAAGCCCTATTTTGCTGTTCTTGCATCCCTACATCTAGAGTACGACCGCCCACTTCGACGATAGATCCTTTAGGTCACTCGCTCCACTCGGATAATATTTTCTGTGACGCTCTCGAACGTATCATCATGACTGATGACAAAGAGCTGATGAAAAGATTTGAGATGTCCTAGGGCTTCGGCCAACTGCCGACGACGGAGTTCGTCCATGTTGGTCGTAGGCTCGTCAAAAAACGCAATATTGATATCCACTAATACTTTGAGCAAAGCCAGGCGGACCGCTAAAGCCGCACACATTTGCTCCCCTCCCGAAAGGCTCTTGAAGCCGCGCCAATGCCCTTGCTCTTGCACCTGAATTTCATAATCTTCGGTCCACTGTAAGGCTACATCGGGTCGATTTAGCAGCTCCCGATAGAGTCGATCCGCCTCCCAAGAGATTTCCGTTAGATAAAATTTGGTGATCCTTGGACCGCTTTGCTTATAGATATTGCGTGCATCAGTGACGAATTGTGAGACCTGACGCTTGTCTTCTAAGGCCACCAACATCTGCTCTCGTTCTTGGGCGAGGGCTTGTTTGGCTTGCAGTTGCTGATTTAAATATTGAAGCTGAGCCTGTTGGGGAGCTAGTCCACCCTGAAGCTGATCCTGTTGCCGCTGTAGTTGCTCATAGGTTTGGCTGAGTTCAGCCAGCCGCTCAGGATTATGCTGTTGGGCTTTCTCCTGCCATTGGGCTTGAGCTTCGGTCAACTGAGTGTACAGTTGGGTTTGGGTTGCGATCGCACTTCGGCGTTGCTGATCCAGCTCTTTGAAGGAATTGGCCTGATTCCGATGGCGTAAATAGAGCTGATACACCTCCTGATGCTCTTGCTGGATCTGCTGTTGGGCATCGAATTGGGCTTCTAGATCGCCCAAAGATTGGATCTGGGTTTCAAAAGTGGTGAGGGACTGCTCATAACGTTGACAAGCCTGTTGGAGGCGCGTGATTTCGGCTTCCAGTTGGGCTGCGCCTTGCAGCTGTTGTTGCAAGATATGGACATGGCCTTGGGGATTGTTGAGCGCGGTCAGTTGGGTGTTGAGCTGTGCGAGCTGGTTCTGGAGTTGGGATTCTTGGTTAAGGGTGGTGTGGATGCGATCGCACTCTTGCTGCAGTGACGCTATCCCTTGCTCTAGCTCTGATAGCTGCTGCTGTTTGGCATCTAGCATTAGCCATTGTGTCTGGGCTTTTTGGGCGGCTTTGAGTTGGGTTTTGATCTGCTGAAGCTGTTGCTTGAGCTTGGTGACCGCCTGTGGATCAATAATGTCGGCGAAAGCCGTTTGGAGCTGCTGAATAATCTGGTGGGTCAGGGCAGCCCCTTGGTCCAAAATGTTGGCTAGTTGAGTGGTCTGGGCTTTGGTCAGGGACAGACGACTAAGCAGATCCTTCGCTTTGCCCACTTGCTGTTGATATTGCTGCTGTTGGGGTTCAGCCTCGGTGATTAAGGTCTGTAATTCCGTAGCAAATTGCTGGGCGGCGGCAATCCGTCCCAGTCTTTCTTGAATCTTCTGCTGCTGAGCTTCAAAGTTAGGAATAGCCTGAACTTGTGTTTCTAGGGCGACCAGTTGGCTAATGGTTTGATTGAGGGTTTCCCGATTCTGCTGCTGTTTGTGGATTTGTTCCTGCAGTCGTTGCAGATGTTGCTGTTCCAAGGCTAGGGTTTGGAGGGCCTGTTGGCAAGTGGTCTTTTCTTGTTCGAGCTGCTGTTGCTGTGGGACCTTGGTTTGCCAGTCCTGGAGTTCGGTCTTCGTCTTGGCAAAGGTGGAGAATTGGCCTTGGTTTTGAGAGAGCAGGACTTGCTGATCGCGGAGGGTATTGTGGATGCGATCTCGCTCTTGCAGCAGTTGCTGCCGCTGCTTTTGGTGTTGCGCTAAGGTCTTCAGGGTCTCTTGGGCTTGTTGATAGGCTTGAAACTGAGGTCGATGCTGGCGACAAGTCTGGACCGCTTGTTCGGCTTGCTGCCAATTTTCTTCTAAGAGCTGTAAAATTTCCTGTTTACTCGTCCACTGGGTTTGTAAATATTGAACCTGTTTTTCCAGGGTTTGCAAGGCTTGATCTTGCGCCTTTAAATCCATCAGCTCAGCCTGGATCTCAATCATCTGCTGGGCTAGCGCTTTCATCTGTGCCTGATGCTGAGCTAGAGTTTGGGCTAGCTCTACCTGCTGTTGCTTGAGTTCTTCCCACCCCTCTAACTGTTGGTCGTAGCTCTGTAACTTTTGCTCTAGCTGTTGGACCTGGGCCTGAGCATAGCTGGTTAATTTTTGAGCTTGATCGTAGGCTTGTTTGTACTCTTCCACCTTCAAGATGGGATCGAATACCTTTTTGCGATCGCCCGCTGACTTCAGGAAATCCACCGTAAAGGTGCCCTGGGGAATACCAATGGTTTCTGCAAATAGCTTGGCAAGTTCCGTATGGACGCCCACACCCAAATTCTCACAGAGCCAGCAACGGACATCATCCAGTTTTTTGAGTTCCAGCTTGCGATTGAGCTGGGGGTCGTGAACTTCATAGCCACGACTCGTACAGCGACGGACATCGTAGACGCGTCCATCTAGGTGAGAGACAAAACTGACGCTCACCTGAGCACTTTTAGCCCCCACACTAATCAGTTCGACTCGCTTATATTCGCTGTGATCGAATAGAACCCAGGCAATCGCTTCTAGGATGCTGGTTTTCCCCGACCCATTTTCACCACAAATCGCATTGGCCCCCGGTCGGAACTCATAGTAGCGATCGCGATGGGCCTTAAAGTTTTTTAGCGTAACAGAGAGAACTTCCATCCGACCGGATGTTGCACCTCATGAGAATGAGCATTCACATCATTATTGCGGTTTTTTCGCGCTCCGGCTTAGGGCATAACCGTAAGAACTTACTGGCTCACTGGTTTAGCTAACGAACAAGCAACCCGAAAACCAATGTGATTGCTTTGTTCAGATGCCGCCTCCCAAATGCGGGAGGCAGAACGACAACTCATGGCTTGGGTATTCCACGCCCCTCCCCTAAGCACACAAGCGAAGAAATATTGGTCTTGCCACACACTGCCGTCAACAGGGGCATTGCCATAGCTTCCATGCCAATGATCGGCACACCATTCCCACACATTGCCATGCATATCGTAGAGACCATACTGATTGGCAGGAAATTTACCCACAGAGGTCGTTTGTTGACGAAAGCGACCAGTGGGGCCATTGCCATAGGCAACCGTACCATCATAGTTGGCAATTTCTGTACTCAGCGTCTCTCCAAACGCGAAAGGAGTTTTACTTTCCGCTCGACAGGCATATTCCCAGGTTGCTTCACTGGGTAAGTGATAGTCCTTACCCGTTAACTGGGAAAGTCGGTTACAAAATTCGACTACATCAAACCAAGACACTCCTTCCACAGGACGATTATCGCCAGTAAAGGTAGAGGGCATGGCATCTATCTCGCGCTTAACGGCAGGTAATGCTGCGACCAAACGCCATTGGGCCTGAGTGACAGGATATCTGCCTAAATAAAACTCAGGGATTGTCACAATATGCTGGGGGCTTTCTGTCTGCTGTCTATGTTGTTCGTTGGGCGGGGACCCCATCGAAAAGCGACCCGCAGGAATGTGAACCACCTCCAAAGTGACACCCTTGCCGAGATCCTCTTGGATATAGCTAATGTCAAGATTTTGGTGGTTGATGAGTTGGCCGTTGGCATCAACCTGAGCCACTTCAGCTTGGAAGACAGGTAAGGAAGGCTTCGGTTTGGTCTGTTGCGGTCTTTGTGTCTTGGACTGCGGACGGAAACTAGGTGAAGACGAGGCTGTCTGTGAAGCTTGAGCAGAAGGGGCTTGCGGGAGCGGAAGGGATATTCCTTGCGTAATCCCTCGTACCTCTCTGAGCACCTCCAAGGCGGAGGTATATCGCTCTGCCAGATCTGTTTGCAATAACTTCTCTAGGATAGGCCGTAATTCAGCACTCAGAGGTTGAGAGAGATGCTGTTGCCAGTGATCCACCCACACCTCTCCCCCTTGAATGGGGAGGGCGTGAGGAGCGACTCCCGTCAATAGATGAACACAGGTTGCACCTAAACTATAGAGGTCGCTGCCTGGACGTGCTTTATCCACTGCAAAGACTTCTGGGGGAGCGTAGCTGTTATTTTCTCGCACGCTGTCTGTTTGCTGTAATCGAGACAAATTAATTTGCTTAGAGACACAAAAACCCACCAGAATGAGTTTGCCATCGCTATGCTGACGCATAATGTGGGCGGGTTTGAGATCGCGATGAATCACTCCTTGGTCATGGATAGTCTGCAATACAGGCAGTAGTTCTAATAATAATGACCGCACTTGATTCTCGCTGAAGGGACCTTGACTCTCAATGACTTGCTGCAAGTCCTGGCCATTGATATATTCCTGTACTAAATAGGGAATATAATTTTCTTCAAAGTAAGCCAAAATACTAGGGATATGCTGGCTTTTTTTCAGCCGTCTCAGTTGCTCAGCCCCTTGTAAAAAAGGTTCGACGACGGTCTGACTCGTCTCTGTTCCTTGTGCTTGACAAATAAGTTGCTTGACAACGCAGGGCTCATACAAATTATCTCGATCTTCTGCGAGATATGTATTGCCAAATACGCCTTTACCTAACAGACGAACCATCTTAAAGCGCTGCCGCAACAGCGTTAGTGGGGTGCCACACTGTTGACAAAAATTGCTGGTGTCTGGGTTTAGAGGTTTCTCACACTTAGGATTGAGACAACAAACCATTGCTTAGATATACATAGGAATCAATCGAAAAGAATCGCTCAGCACACTTAGATAGCTTATTGCTCAGGTATTAATTTGCGCGCTACATCCAACAGTCCCGTGAAATACTGAAGTACCATGTTTTGGAATATTAGTCTGTTCGAGAAATTGAGATGCTTACCCCAATTCAAACCCCTATTTCTATTACTAATACCTTACTGTATGGATATTGAATATTGGCGTAATCCGAGCAAATTCATATTAATACCCGTCCATCTGTTCGATTTTTTATCAAAAATTCTGTACCAAATTCAGCGCTTATATTAACTCAAGCGGATACACAACTCAAAGTCTAATGACTGCGCGGCTAAGTTTTTGTACACCCAATACTCGCAAGAGCATTTTGCCAAACGGTCCTTCAATGCTGTCTAATCTTCAAACATTCCGCGCCCGGCAGAACAAATTGGGAAGCTGTCTCCGCAAAAACGTATAGCCAAATGTAAACCAATAAAAGCCGTTCACTAAAACTACCAAGCCTTGACCCCAAGCATTGCCTAACACTGGAAAAATAAATCCTGAGGTCCCCAACACTAATAGCATCTCCACAAAAGCCACTTGCCGACCATAGTGTCTCGGATCCCAATAAGAAAGTGGACTAATCAAACGGTATTGGCTCAGGGGCAAGAAATGCTTATGCGCATCATCATTATGGACGGGCAGATCTCCCAATGAATGCAGAATCATGCTGATGAAAAATAGCGCCGCAGGCATCCAATCTATGCGCCAACAGCCCCAAGCTGCCAAGCCCGCTAACGGCATAGAATGGCACAGATCAATCCAGCCTTGCCAAAAGGGATGATGGTAGGCTTCTGTCCAAATTTGACCTTCCGGTAATCGTCGGACTCCTTTGACCCAAGCATAAAACACAAACATGGGCAAATCCGGGGCAATGGCCCCCGAGACAACAGCCAACAACATCGGCTGTTCCGTCGAATTCATCAGCAGGGCAAGGTTAACAATCGCGTGGCTAGGCGTATTCACAGTATCCAGAGTTCCAGTATGCTTCAAGATAGCATTCGGTGGGTTGACGCTTCATAGCACTCTCATGCAAAAACGGACCATAGCGATGGGGCCATTGATGGCCCTAGAGTGCCCTCACATTTGGATGAAGCGATAGTCTTAGCTGACGATCAACTCTTCTGTCTTGGAATTCCGTGAAATTGGGCAGGAATGGCAACATTCTGTTGCGTTTTCCAGTAGGGGATTCATTTATCGGTAGGATTGGAGGCGGTCATCTCTCTCAGGATTCGTCCAAAGTCTTCCTACATCATTATTTCCGAGATGACCTACGTAGGGTTCAGGAGCTGAAAGTTGAAACGACGCAAGTTATTACGGAATTCGGCAGTGGGTGCGATCACAACTACCACATTAGCGGCCTGTCGGCGTTCCTCCACCAGCAGCTCGGGTGCCCTACCCAGAATTCGCTGGCGGATGGCCACCAGCTGGCAAGAATCCTTGGATACCATCTTTGGGGGTGCCAAAACCATTAGCGATCGCGTGAGTGCGATGACTGGCGGCCGGTTTCAAATCCAGGTGTCACCCGGTGGCGAAATTGCACCTCCCTTAGAAGTGCTAGATACCGTTCGCTCCGGCAGCGTCCAATGCGGACATACTGCCAGCTACTACTACATTGGTAAAAACCCAGCTCTTGGATTCGCGACTGCCGTCCCCTTCGGCCTCACGGCTCAACAGCAAAATGCCTGGCTCTATCACGGCGGTGGACTAGAGGCTATGCAAAAAGTTTATGCCGATTTTGGTGTGATCAACTTTCCGGCAGGAAATACAGGTGCCCAAATGGGGGGCTGGTTTAAGCGCCAAATCAAAACTGCTAGCGACCTCAAAGGACTAAAAATGCGTATTCCCGGCCTGGGAGGTGAAGTGATGCGGCGTCTAGGCGTTAACGTTCAGGTGCTGCCTGGCGGCGATATTTTCCTCGCCTTAGAGCGAAACACTATCGATGCTGCCGAATGGGTTGGTCCCTATGACGACCAAAAACTGGGTTTACAAAAAGCCGCGAAATACTACTACTACCCCGGCTGGTGGGAGCCCGGACCCACTTTAGATGTTCTGGTGAACCGTCAAGCTTGGGATAAATTACCCAAGGAATATCAAGAAATCTTCAAAACTGCGGCCTATGAAGCCAATATCAATATGTTGGCAGCCTATGATGCTTTGAATCGCGAAGTCATCTCTCAGCTCGTTTCTGGTGGCACAGAGCTGACGCGCTATAGTGACGATATCCTCAAGGCAGCTCAGAAAATCTCTTTTGAGATCTATGAAGAAAATGCTGCCAAAGAGGCGAGTTTTAAGAGCATATACGAGCCCTGGAAAGCCTTTCGTGAGCAGGTTTACCAGTGGAATCAAGTGAATGATCTCAGCTACGCTAATTTTGTCATGTCCAAACCCTAAGTTGACTCTGCTGAAATTCCAACCAATGGAATTGCGATCCAGCTCTGCTTAAGGGTGCCATCTCATCATTGCCACAAGGGTGAACCCAAAAGTCACGGAATGAGGATTTCACGTTATCCACGCTTCATGATGCTTGGCCTGTAGTGATTAAAAGGATGAGAAACCTTGTCAGCGTCCTCAGTCCACAATTACCCATAGGAGGTGAAGGCGGTCGATTCCTGTTTCGATTGATATCGCTAGCAATAGAGTTCTTGATTTGGAGGTCTAGGAACCTTCTCCTGTCGTCCGCCATTATCCTTGTCTCTACTCTCTGAGGGCGGCTGCTCCAAAAATTGAGAGAGGTTTAACACTTCTCAATTTAAGAACCTATGGCAAAATGGGTCGAATGGATGCAAGAGCGTAGGGAAACTCATGACTAAGTTCGTGTTTGTGACAGGTGGAGTGGTTTCCAGTATTGGCAAGGGCATTGTGGCTGCCAGTTTGGGGCGACTTCTCAAATCTCGTAATTACTCCGTCTCCATTTTGAAGCTAGATCCCTACATCAACGTGGATCCCGGAACCATGAGTCCCTTTCAACATGGTGAAGTGTTTGTTACCGATGATGGTGCCGAGACTGACCTGGATTTAGGTCACTACGAGCGGTTTACTGATACGGAAATGTCCCGACTCAATAGCGTGACCACAGGCTCGATTTATCAGTCCGTCTTGAACAAAGAACGACGGGGTGACTATGAAGGAGGCACGGTGCAAGTGATCCCGCATATCACTACAGAGATCAAAGATCGAATTATGCGGGTGGCCAAGCAAGCTACTCCCGATGTACTGATTACGGAAATTGGCGGCACAGTTGGTGATATCGAGTCTTTACCGTTTTTAGAAGCCATCCGGCAATTTCGCAAAGATGTGGGTCGGGACAATATTCTCTATACCCACGTTACTCTGATGCCGTGGATCCCTGCTGCAGGGGAGATGAAAACCAAACCTACGCAGCACTCTGTTAAAGAGCTGCGCTCCATTGGTATCCAGCCTGATATTCTCGTTTGTCGTTGCGATCGCCCCTTATCGGCAGGCATCAAAGAGAAAGTGTCAGAATTTTGTGATGTCCCTGTTGAGGCCGTTATCACGTCTCAAGATGCCAGTAGTATTTACGCCGTTCCCCTGATTCTTGAACGAGAAGGCTTAGCCCAACAAGTCCTCAAGTTCATGCATCTAGAACAGCGGCAGCCCGATTTAACGCAATGGCAGGCCCTCGTCAATCAGCTCGATCATCCATCCCAGACCATTGAGATTGCCCTAGTCGGCAAGTATGTTCAACTGAGTGATGCCTATCTATCGGTCGTTGAATCTCTGCAGCATGCTGCTGTGGCCCAAGGGATTGCTATCCAGATTCGCTGGGTGAATTCAGAAGAGATAGAGATGCATGGTGCTGAACGGTATTTAGCAGGTGCAGCTGGCATTATCGTTCCCGGTGGCTTTGGTATTCGGGGCGTCGATGGCAAAATTGCAGCGATTCAGTACGCCCGCGAACATCAGATTCCTTTTCTCGGACTCTGTTTAGGCATGCAATGTGCCGTCATTGAATGGGCTCGCAACAGTGCTGACTTAGGAGACGCCAACAGTGCTGAATTTAACCCAGACACCCGAAATCCTGTGATTAACCTGTTGCCCGAGCAGCAGGATGTTGTGGATCTAGGGGGAACGATGCGGCTAGGTCTGTATCCCTGCCGCCTTGTACCCAATACACTGGCTGCTCGTCTCTACCCTCAAGAAACCATTGTGTATGAGCGACATCGGCATCGCTATGAATTTAACAACGCTTATCGGCCCTTATTCCTGGAGTCAGGCTATGTGATCAGTGGTACATCTCCCGATGGTCGCCTGGTCGAAATGATTGAACTACCATCCCATCCCTTTTTCATTGCCACCCAATTTCATCCTGAGTTTCGGTCACGTCCTAATGACCCCCATCCACTCTTTACTGGATTAGTAGCAGCTTGCTTGATAGCCACTGGAACCTCAAATCATCATGAAAGCCTTCCGGCTGAACCCTTAGTATCCGAACCGCTGTCGAGCTAGTTGGGCCGCGCCAATCATCCCAGCTTGATTTCCTAAGGCTGCTGGAAGAATAACCAAATTCTCCCGAGACGTGGGCATAACGCGGCGTTCTATTTCAGCTTGTACCCAAGGCAGGAACAAGTCGGTACTGGCAGCAATCCCACCACCTAAAATCACGGCTTCGGGAGTGAGGACATAGATCAGGCTCGCCAAACCCGCTCCCAAGTTACGACCATAGTCTTGCCAAGCTGCGATCGCAGCTTCGTCTTCGGCTTGAGCCTGGGCTGCCAACTCATGGGGTTCGCAATGCTGGTCTCGGCGAATGGCGCGAACCGAAGCGAATTGCTCTAGAGAACCATTATTCCCGCTGTTGCAGGCTGGACCATCCGGCCAGAGGGTAATCAGCCCCAATTCTCCTGCCGCACCATCTCGTCCCGTATACAGCTCACCATCCATAATGATGGCACCCCCCACACCAGTACCCAAGGTCAGCATAATCAAGTTTTGGAAGGGCTGTCCGGCCCCATAGAGGGCTTCACCCAACCCCGCACAGTTAGCATCATTGGCAATGGTCGTGGGCCGCCCAGTCTTAGCCTCAACCCATTCAGCCAAAGGCACATCCAGCCAATCATCCAGATTAATCGAAATTCTGGCAATCCGGCCCGTATTATCAGCAGGTCCCGGCATGCCAATACCAATAACAGGTAGGGTTTGGCCTGGATCCAAGGAGTGAACTGCGGCTGCGATCGCATCTACCACTGGCTCCGGTTGAGAGGGTTGCGGTGTCGGAACAGTAATCGAGCGGACACAGGTACCTTGGGGGCCACAACAGCCCAGCTTAATTGCCGTTCCCCCTAGATCAATCCCTAACACCAGGTTATCGGTCATCGCAGATCCTTCAATCTTCGATACCGATCTACGAGTTTGAGGTTAATAGAGCCACTGCATAGGAGCAAATTCCCTGCTCTTGTCCCACAGGCCCCAGTTTTTCATTGGTTGTGGCTTTGATGCCTATTTGATCAGGACTAAGGTTTAAGACTTGGCTAATGCGATCGCGCATTGCCTCAATATGAGGCTTCAGCTTCGGCTGCTCCGCCACCACCACCGAGTCAATGTTGCCAATCCGCCATCCCCGGTCCAGGATCAAACCGTGAACTTGCCCCAGCAACTTAAGACTATTTGCTCCCGCCCATTGAGGATCCGTGGGTGGAAAATAATGACCGATATCTCCTAAGCTTAAGGCTCCTAGAAGAGCATCCATAATTGCATGGGTCAATACATCCGCATCACTATGGCCTTTTAGCCCTAGAGAGTGATCAATGTGGACACCCCCTAGAATCAAAGGGCGGCCTTCAACCAGTTGATGGATATCATAACCATTACCAATACGGATGGATGTCATAGTCTTCTTGCAGAAATGAATTGAAAAACGGTTCAATGCTCTCGTACCATACTATGACGATGTCCCTTTCCTTTATTCACGAAAATACTCTTGTGGTGGCAGTGGCATAATTTGGAGGAAATCAGTCGTTGGTGATCTGCTCCCTATAACCGTTACAACCGCCCAGGTCACTTTTTGGACTCGGAACAGGTTTAGAGAGTCGTCGTCTAAGCAATCAAAATGTTATGCCCAAGAAGCATACAAACTCAGTTTCCCTACAATTACTGTTATTGTTTTTCAAATCACAACTTATGCAAAAATTTCTGCTGTTTTCATCCATGCTTCTAGCCTCCTTGGCAGCTACAACAGCTCTCAAGGCTCAGGAGCCCTTGTCTTCTCAAAATCACTTTTCTCAACCCTTGCTCCTTGCTCAAGATGCAGCCAAAGCAGATCCATTCTTTCTAACCCGCGCCAAGAATTTAGCACGACAGGCCGCAGAGCGAGAAAACGGTGGCCTGAGCAATTATCGAGCAGAAGCCTCAATGTATGGCCCCGCCATTGACTCCCCCCATGTCGAAAATGATGATGGCAGCATCACGTTCTCCTTCAAAGGGGGGCCTCCTGGATTTGCGACACCTACGCTAGAAACCGTAGCCACCGTTTCTCCTGCAGGCACTGTCGCTATCGGCTATAACGGCCCAGTTCGTCCTGCAGCCGCTGAGCCACCAGAACCCGAACCCACTCCTGCTGCTGCAGATCCTATTCCCCAGGTCCCGCCTCAAATTATTGACCAAATTAAAGATCTGGTTGAATAGGCTACTGGTTAAGGCTATCTAGAGTAACAGACCGGAATATTGGTCTCCATATTCAAGGGTCTGCATCCATTGCATATCATGATCGAAAAGGACTCCGATGATAGCCTTTATTATTCTGCCTATTTGATACCAAACTGTGCCTGCAAGCGTAATTTTCAAATCTGTGAAATCCTCTCCTAGCCTACTTTAGTCACTAATCAAAATTACACTCTTGGAGACTT
>JANQPU010000327.1 GCA_028285315.1 Acaryochloris sp. IP29b_bin.176 | reverse complement strand
ATGTTGCTGCCAGCAGAGAGCGAACCAATCTAGTGAGGGAAGGGGATAAGCATAATTCCAATCTCTGTAGATATCCGCCAGGGCACCATGCAAGGCATTCCCCAATTTAGGAGAACCAAAAGCGGAGGGGGAGGATAGGCCACGCTCATACTTGAAGTTATAAGCCTGGGGGCATTGTCTGTAGATGAGCAGCTTTGTGGCTGAGAGATTGTAAGCCATCTGGGGCACCTGGAAAGGCTAGTTTCATCATAGATCGAGCCTAATTCCGCCTCGACAATAACGTAATCAGAGTATCGATTTTGGTCCCAGTCTTGGCCAGTAATGAATTACTGGGTGGTTGAAAATAAGTAAATCTCAATGAATTTAGTTGAAAGTCATATTGATAATTTTCTCAACTGAGATTCCGTGAGAAAAACTCCGACAACTTTGCGACAGAATTGCTAGCATACGTAAAACATAAACTTCAGCGGTCAAGATTTGATGCTGGTTTAATATTTTGGATGGTTCTGAAAGTAGGTCGTTTTTATGTCAATTGAGAATAACTCTTAACTTAGGTTTAACCCCAACGTTGAGATTTAAGCGTAAGGTCTACATCGCAGGACTCAATCATGTCACAAGCAAGGATTTCACCAGAACAATCCTCCATTCAATGGTCTCGGTTACTGGAACAGGTCTACCAGGGACGCCAAACCTACGAATTTAAGAAGGGCTTCAATATTCAACTGCACTCCCATGATGTTTGGATCGTTTGCCGAGGGATTGTTCAACTGAGTACCTGTCAACAGGATGGGAATGTAGCAATCTTAGGATTGGCTTGTCCAGAGATGCCCTTTGGTCTGCCCTTCACCCAAATAGCACCCTATGAGGCAACTGCGCTCTCAGATGTCGTGTTAATGCGTTTAAGTCGGATAGAGATGGAACAAACGCCTGCTCTGGCACAAGGAATTTTGCTGCAACTCAATCGTCGGTTGAAGCAGGCAGAAGCGCTCTTTGCCTTGGCTCACCACCATCATATGAGTGATCGGTTGCAGGCGCTGCTGTTGTTGCTCGGTAAAGAAATAGGTGAACAGACCTCAGATGGGATTTGGATTGGGGCTCGACTGAACCATCAACAACTGGCCGATCTAGCAGGGACAACTCGTGTGACGGTGACCCGGACGCTCGGATTACTGCAAAAAAAAGGATGGTTGTCACTTGACAGGTCTCGCCACATTACCCTTCACGAATCTGCTGTCGTGGATCTCTAGTGATCGGTCAACTCACGACTTCCGTGCAGGCACACTAATCATAAGTGCTGCCTAGTATCCTCGACCAACTGATCAGGAACCCTAATCCCCCAATCCTTGTTGCACCAAGACATCCACGCTACCCTAGTGACTAGGTAGTGGGACATTCCCGCCCAAAGTTTTTTCTCCAAATCCACCTCGCTCCAGCTCCGCATCGAGCCTGATTTTTCGTGAGGGTATATTCTCCACGAGGCCCAAGACCGCCTTGCATTTTTCCAATATCCAC
>JANQPU010000122.1 GCA_028285315.1 Acaryochloris sp. IP29b_bin.176 | reverse complement strand
CTCAGCCATAGCTATGCAATGACCCAATTTGTTAGCTTTAACCGTTTGAAGAAAACATTAGCACAGCCTCTTAGCTTATTCAGGAAAATTGACAGCTACTTAAATTTGTATTACTGAAGCGGGACAAACTAAAGTTTGGGAGACACTTGATGCCACTCCGTGGATTGCTCATAGGCATAGGCCGCTTGTAGCACCTGATCTTCTCGCAAGACATTACCAATAATTTGTAATCCAATTGGTAAACCTTGGTCATCAAAGCCACAGGAAAGACTCAGACCTGGTAACCCTGCCAGATTAACAGGAATCGTCATCAGGTCAGAGAGATACATACTCAATGGATCGGCTGTTTTCTCGCCCGCCTTAAATGCAGTTGTTGGAGTGGTTGGGCAGACCAAAACATCAACGTTCTCAAACGCCTTCTCAAAGTCTTCCTTGATTAACGTGCGGACCTTCTGGGCTTTCAAGTAGTAGGCATCATAATATCCTGCAGACAGAGCATAGGTACCGATCATAATTCGACGTTTGACCTCTGCTCCGAAGCCTTCTGCCCGCGTATTGGTGTACATGGACATCAAATCTTCTGGGTCTTCGGTGCGGTAGCCATATTTGACGCCATCGTATCGGGCTAGATTAGCCGAGGCTTCCGAAGGCGCAATCACATAGTAAGTGGGCAACCCATAGCGGAAGCGAGGGCAGGAAATGTCTTGAACTTCGGCGCCGAGTTCAGCTAACTGGTCAACCGCCTTGCGAACGGCTTGCTCTACGACCGGATCGAGTCCTTCCCCAAAGGTTTCGGTGATTACCCCCACCTTTTTGCCCTTGAGATCTGGGATCAAAGATTTGGAATAATCTGGGATTTCTACTTTTAGGCTGGTAGAGTCTTGAGGGTCATATCCCGCAATTTCTTGCAGGAGGATGGCCGCATCTTCGACTGTGCGACCAAAAGGGCCAATTTGGTCCAAGGACGAGGCATAGGCCACGAGGCCAAAACGAGACACCAGCCCATAGGTCGGCTTTAGACCGACCACACCGCAGAGTGCTGCAGGCTGTCGGATAGAACCACCCGTATCCGATCCTAAAGACACTACACATTCAGCAGCCGCCACGGCTGCTGCTGACCCTCCAGACGACCCTCCGGGAACTCGCGACACATCCCAGGGATTACCAGTGACTTGATAGGCAGAGTTTTCTGTCGAGCTGCCCATGGCAAATTCATCCAGGTTCGTTTTACCCACCATCACTGCACCCGCAGCCGCCAACTTTTGGGTTACTGTAGACTCGTAAGGGGGAATAAAGTTTTTGAGGATTTTGGACCCACAGGTTGTAGCAATCCCCTTGGTACACATATTATCCTTAATACCAATGGGAATCCCCGCTAATAAACCAATCTCTTCCCCCGCAGCTAACTTAGCATCGACCTGTTTGGCTTGGGCGAGTGCTTGGTCAGCCGTAATGACCAAAAAACTATGGAGTTTGGGTTCTAACTGATGAATGGTTTCCAGGGCTGCTTCGGTAATTTCCTGGGCTGATCGCTCTTTCGTGATCAACGCTTGATGCAACGCTTGGATGGATGCCATGCAGCAAATCCTTTTGTTTAAAATGTGCCAGTCCTTAGTATACGGTGACCTATGACTCACCCGCTTTATATCGCCTTTATTTGGCATCAGCATCAGCCGCTTTATAAAAGCCGAGTGACTGGTCAATACCGACTTCCTTGGGTGCGCCTACACGGAACGAAGGATTACTTAGATTTAGTCCTCTTGCTCAGTCGATATCCCAAATTGCACCAAACCGTTAACCTGGTGCCGTCTCTCTTAATGCAGATCGAAGACTATGTGGCGGGGACCGCCGTTGACCCCTATTTAGAAGTAGCAACCCTCCCCACAGAAAAGCTGACCCCAGAACAGCATCGCTTTATTGCCCAACATTTTTTTGATGCTCACCATCAAACGCTGGTTGATCCCCATCCTCGTTATTCAGAACTCTATTGCCAAAAGCAGGAGAAGGGGGAAGCCTGGTGTCTAGAAAATTGGACGGAGCAAGACTACAGTGATTTGCTGGCCTGGCATAATCTAGCCTGGATTGATCCCCTCTTTTGGGACGATCCCGATATTGCCCGTTGGCTCCAGCAAGACCGAAATTTCAGCCTCCAAGATCGCCAAGACATTATTGAGAAACAGCGCCAGATTCTTAGTCGCATCATGCCCCAGCATCGACAGATGCAGGATGACGGTCAGCTAGAGGTGATGACGACTCCCTACACTCATCCCATTTTGCCCTTGCTAGCCGATACCTATGCGGGGCGTGTGGCGGTTCCTCATATGGATTTACCCAAGGCCCAATTCCAATGGCCAGAAGATATCCCCCGCCATCTACAGAAAGGCTGGGAGATGTATAAGGAACGGTTTGGACGCACTCCCCGCGGGCTTTGGCCCTCTGAACAATCTGTGAGTCCCAGTATTTTGCCTTATGCTGCTAAACAGGGCTTTGAATGGCTCTGCTCCGATGAAGCGGTTTTAGGCTGGACGATTCATCATTTCTTTCATCGGGATGAATATGGAAATGTCTATGAGCCAGAGATTCTCTATCAGCCTTATCGACTCAGTACCTACGAAGGCGATCTCTCGATTGTGTTCCGTGATCACCGATTGTCGGATCTAGTGGGTTTTACTTACAGCGCCATGCAGCCAAAAGAAGCGGCCTCGGATTTGGTGGGACATCTGTATGCGATCGCAAATACCCTGATCACCCGTCAACCGGAAGAAGGAACCGCCCTTGCCAAACCTTGGCTGGTCACCATTGCTTTAGATGGGGAAAACTGCTGGGAGTATTACGAACGAGACGGCATTCCCTTCCTAGAAAGTCTCTACCAACAGCTCAGCAATATTGATGACCTCAAACTAGTGACCGTCTCTGAGTACTTAGAACAATTTTCCCCGCAAGAAACCTTACCCACCACGAAGCTCCACAGTGGCTCTTGGGTCGATGGCAGTTTCACCACCTGGATCGGCGATCCCGTCAAAAACCGAGCGTGGGATTTATTGACAGATGCTAGGCAAACATTAGAAAAGCATCCAGAAGCGACTGAAGAACAGAACCTAGACGCCTGGGAAGCCCTGTATGCAGCTGAAGGGTCCGACTGGTTTTGGTGGTTTGGCGAAGGGCATTCTTCGAATCAAGATGAAATTTTTGATCAGCTATTCAGGGAACATTTAGTTGCCCTCTATCAAGCCTTGAATGAGCCTGTCCCAGAAGCGCTTCAGTATCCCCTGGAAGAACATCAAGCCGCCGCTGACCACCGTCCCCAAAGTTTTATTCATCCAGTCATTAACGGTGTGGTTGATGAACAAGACTGGGATCATGCAGGACGGATTACCATTGCAGGTTCCAGAGGCACGATGCATCGGAGCAGCACTATCCAACGCCTCTGGTATGGGTTGGATCACCTAAATTTCTATATGCGATTTGATTTTCAGGTGGGTAAACAACCTGGTGTTGATTCTCCCCCAGAACTGCACTTGTTGTGGTTTTATCCAGGCCAAACCATGAACAATAGCCTAATTCCTCTCAGCCAGGTGCCCGATCAGAGTCCCCTAAACTACCGATATCACCATCATCTGGGGATTAATCTCACCAATCACGACATCTGGTTGGAAGAAGCTGCTGATCATGACCAGTGGCATGGTCGAGCCCATCATGTGCAAATCGGCTTCGATCAATGCCTAGAAATAGCGGTACCCTGGAGCGATTTACACTTAGAACCCGATTGGCCCCTAGAACTGATTGTGGTTTTATCCAAGCACGGTGAGTTCGTTGAACATCTACCTGAGAATAGGTTGGTGCCGTTGCAAGTTCCCTAAGTGTATGTTTTGCCGAAAGGACACTCAAAAGGCCCTAGAACTGCTTTAGTCGCTCTAGGGCCTTTCTTTATGGGGATGGGTAAATCACATCTATTTGGATCAGCCCAATAAAATCGCTTTAAGACTCCTTAAGGAAGCCACTGTAGGCTTCCATGCCATGTTCGCCGATATCGAGACCCTTGATTTCCTCTTCTTCGGGTACCCGCAGTCCCGCAATCACCTTG
>JANQPU010000083.1 GCA_028285315.1 Acaryochloris sp. IP29b_bin.176 | reverse complement strand
TTGGTCTCCTTTTATGGGGTATAGATTTAGTTCCAGTATTTTGAGGACTTGGATTAATGGTCAATTGGTGTTTGATGGTCAACAAATAATTGAGTGTCCAGGAGCCTCAAAAAACTTGGAATTTAAGGGTGTGAGATATTCCTGAGTTCGATTTTGCCCGTAGGATTGATAAAAGGCTTTTTATTGAAGAGTTATAGCGATTCAAAGCCTAATTTTTTGATTACATGTATTATCATCCAAACTTACTTTGTATGATAATTGCCAAGAGCCTTCTCTCATAGAGCTTTCATGAATGATGATGATCAATCCTAAGTTAATTTAATTGTTTCGAACAATGATACTCATTTGGAAAGAGTTTATTAGTTTTAGGCTGTAAGCCTTCTTCAGTAAGGCTTACAGCCCCAATCTATAAGGAATATCTTCATCTTAAATACGGATATTGAATTTTGAGTCTCTAAAAGTCAATTGCTGTATATATTATGGCAATTCCGTGAAAAATTGGGCGTATATCGGCACAATATCTATTTCTGTACCCATTGTTAGAGTGTTCTTGGAACTTCTCTTTTATCAATACAATTCATCCACTGACCTGATTCCTTGCAGCCAATTGATAGCATCGACTGACAAAGAAAACCATTCCCCTATGCCTCGGGTATGCCCAAATATTTGATGTAACCGAGCTTCAAAATATTCACAAGCAACGACATCACAGGCAATTTGATGGAGTAACTGCAACTTCTCGCTCGATCCTGTCTGCAACTGCCTCAAGCGATGCGATGGGGATTTGCGTGTACAACCAATCTTGACCTTGCGATTTGTGGAGTTCTGAATCAAGTAAACATATCCACCAGGTTGCAATATTGCCTTGAATTTGCGTCTTTTAGGCATGATTGTAATTATTTAATTAATTATAGTGAACTTAAATCATAAATACTTTAGTTAAATTTATTCTACGTGTCTTCTCTATCATTTCTTTGTGTTTCCTTAGAAGCTTCCCACAACATCCTTGAGGCTAAGCGATTGCAACAATATTCTTGTCCTTTAACTCCTGTGTACCAAAGAGTAGCACTACAATCTGCACAAGACTTTCAGTCGCCCAATTCTTAAGACTTTTTCTGTATTTCCGCCACACAACCTTCCCAATACGTAAAGCGCTTATATATATTTTTCCTGTGAAAACAAAACTTGCTTGTTAGTCTACCAGTGTTTGACTTTCTCCTTAACGGCTTTGCCCGCACTAAAGGCCGGGACTCAGGTTATGGGACTCTTGAGTTTCTTCCCCGTCTGAGGATTACGGCCTTCCATGGCATTGCGGTCCCTAGCTTCAAAGCTACCAAAGCCCACGAGAACAACTTTCTCACCAGAGCTGACGGTTTCGATAATCGTGTCCGTTAGGGCTGAGAGGATAGTATCCGTTTGCTGCTTGGTCGTCCCGGCTTTCTGGGAGATAACATCGGCTAATTCGCCTTTATTCATTGGAATAGTTCAAAACATTGCAGGGATTATATCTCAGAGATTGATGAAGGGTTGTAATTGCAATCCAAAAGCCATAATTCGTAAGGGCATCCTAAGAGTAACTGAAAGAGGTATTCTCACTGTTTACTCACTCATCAGGAGATAAGCGTAGTTCTTATAAATCCGGCGATTTAGGCTACATAATCGTTCGTAGGAGAATCTCTGCGATGCAGTTTATGTATCTCAGTTCTAGCTTAGTGCGGAATTTATTCATTATCTTTTTCAGCTATCTCTGAGTTACATCGATTGACTTGAGCAGTCAGCAACGCAATTTGGTCAATAGCTCGGGTCAAAACCCGTCCCGATTGTCCAGGCTGATTGACCAGAATACCGAAAGCAATCGTGCCGTAGTCTTCATTGTCTAAATATCCCGATAGTGCCCGCACCCCTCTTAAAGTGCCGGTTTTACCGTGAAGTTTTCCGTGTAGTCTGGTGTTCTGAAAACGATTTCGTAAGGTGCCGTTGACCCCAGCGATCGGCAGCGAATTGTAGAACAACACTCTTTCGCGATGGCGCTCCATTGCTTTCAACAGCGTAATCAGCGTTGAGGGTGGAATACGATTACTACGAGATAGCCCTGAGCCATCTACCTGGATGTAGCTCTTAGGGCGGAGGCCCAAGCGCATAAGTTCCTGGTTTATCTTGTGTTGTCCGCCAATTTGGCGTAGGAGAGCATCTGCCTCGCTGTTGTTGCTGTAGCGATTGACTTCAACCAGCCGCTGGTGAAAGGGAAGTGGCATTTCAGGAGCCCGATTGCTGACGAGATTAATGGCAGCAGCTGTTGTCAGCAGCTTGGTATTCGAAGCCGGAATCAGGGCGCGATCTCGATTGTGCTGGTAGAGAACCTTTGGCCCAGTAATGGGTTCAACGACAATGCCCCACTGGGCTGTTTTAAAGCGTGGATCCTCAAGGATCTCGTCAATAGCTAACGCCAGCATATGTGAACAGAATTTGGGCTCAACCCCACGCACTCGGTTTACGGCTTCTGCAACAGAGGTGGTGATTGGTATTGACTCACTTAACGAGGGTGTAAGGAGTGACCTCGGCGTGACAGCGTGACTGGGGGCTGCTTGGCCCAATACCGTCCCAAATACTGAGAATAGAGCAGCGACCGGGGCAATCGCTCGACAAATCTCTGTAAAGGGAACGAAGGAATTGAGTGAGGGCATTATGGACTCTATATACTACAGAACAAAGTTTTGAAAAGGATTTGAGCAATTCACTCCACAAAATCCTGAAGAACGAGTTACATCCAGGCCAAGACTCAGAGGTGAAACACGAAGAAACCTCAGAGAAACCCGCTAGCCAGGTTGATGAATAGGTGGAGAATCCGATTGGAAAATTGCAAGAGCTTTGGCAACGGCGCTTGAATTCAAAAAAATAGCGTCTATAAATAGGCCAACGGATCGACCGGTTCACCCTGCTGTCTGACTTCAAAGTGTAAGTGAGGGCCAGTAGACAACCCCGTTGAACCTATCGCAGCAATGGTTTGGCCTCGCTGTACACCTTGACCTACGGTTACGTAGAGTTCACTACAGTGACCATAAAGAGTGGTTAAGCCGTTGCCATGGTCAACGATGACCGTATTGCCATAGCCAACGTACCATTCAGCCACAATTACGGTGCCTCTATCTGCCGCAAAAATCGGGGCACCTGTAGGAGCACCAAAATCAGTACCAGCATGAAACCGTCTTCCTCCTAATACGGGATGAATTCGATAGCCAAAATTACTGGTAACGGGTCCAACTACGGGTCTAACCAGTTGTCCTGTCCCCAATATACGCTGATATCCGGGAGTGCCAGAGCGGAAGG
>JANQPU010000046.1 GCA_028285315.1 Acaryochloris sp. IP29b_bin.176 | reverse complement strand
AAAGGTTCTTTGGGCATGGGAAAGCTCCTCGCTAAAACCATAGCTTACAGGCAAGGAGGCCCACAGATGAATGCCTTAGTATTTAATTTACGATGTACTGAACCTGATCGCTGCTACTACATCCAAAATGAAGCGTTAGTACGGGGACGAACGGTTGATCTGGAGAAAGATCCTCCTCCTGATCTGGTGATTGAGGTTGATATTACCCACACTGATATTGATAAAAACAGTCTCTATGCGGTAATGGGAGTCCCAGAGTTCTGGCGCTATGACGGCAAAACGCTCAGTATTTTTCAGCTTATTCAACGCCAATATGAGGAAGTTGAGGTTAGCCCTACTTTCCCTTGGGTTCCTAAAGCGATTTTTTATCGGTATTTGGATCAATGTAAACAGGACGGGGAGATTCCAGCTCTAAATGATTTGAGGAGTTGGCTCCAGACCCATAAGTCCAACGAAAAAAAATAACTCGATACTCTCATTGAGTCATCACCCAATTTCAAGTCTGATGGGATGATAATTTTTCATACTTAGCAGGCAATCCCCAAAGAGCACTGCTACATCTAATAGAAAACTACAAGAAGTGATTGATCCAGAATAGGAGCCGGCAAGCCATAGTCCACAACACAACAATTATTGGCAGTACAACCCAATCTCCCAACGTCTGGGTAGGAGCAGGCTGACTTTTCCATTTTCAAATCTTGTAACCCACGACACCAGAACATTCGGTATGATTCTGAGAACAGTGTAGAGCGGCTGAACAGTAAAGAAGCCAGCTATACTCCTAATATAGGGATTTTACGATTGTTGTTTATCATTCCACATTTGAATTCATGGTCTACGGAACATCTTCTGCTCGGGCTGAAATGAGTGAACTACGGCGTTTGCGAACGCTCTTGCCGCCTGAGCTGCAAAGCTGGGTCACCGTAGAAGCCACAACGGCCACCAATGCCTCCCTGATTACCTGTGAAGAACTCGGTCAAGATGAGGTGGAAATCCAAATTGACCTGCTGAAATGGGAGCAGTTTGCCAAAGATCAGCGTAACTTACTGTTTTGGCACCAAGTAGCCCGCATTCAAAATGACACCATTCCCCGTGATGGTTGGGAAATGGCAGCTCTCGCCATTGGTTTAGGTGGAGCTGTGGGGGAGTTGTGGGTCCAAGATGGATTATTGCTGATGCTGGCTCTAGCGCTATGTGGTGTGTCCGGTTGGCGACTGTATCAGCGCAATAATTCCCAGAAGAGTATTGATGATTTAACCGCTGCGGATCAAAAAGCGATCGCACTAGCGACTCGCTTTGGTTACACGCTTCCCAATGCCTATAAAAGCTTAGGAAGCGCTTTAAAAATTCTAATTGAGCAATCTCCCAGCCGCCGCAATCGAAAGCGCTATGAAACCCGTCTTCAAGCGCTGAAGGCCAGTGCCGCGGAAGCGAAAACTAGAAGCCAATCCATGCGAGCAGGGCGTAGCCAGCGTGACCGGATGCCGGATATGAACTACCCTTCCTGAGTTGGTTCTGGCGGAGCAGTGAAGCATTCCTGCAACTGAATCCGGTCCAACCGGGGGTTGACAGAAGCCACTTTGACATCCAGACGGTCCCCCAGAGTAGCGGGATGGTCAAGACGCATAACCAACTCTAGTCCCAGATCCTCCAGCAAAATTAGGGCTAAGCTTTCATGCTCCCGTAACCATCGCAAAACCATTGCAGGCCAGACCTGCTGAGCATGCTGTCGTAAATACTCTAAACTCCAATAACGATTGGTTTGCCGTTCTAAAAGTGTTGCTTCCTGGGCTGCCGTGGTCACACTTGGAATCAACGTCGTCAAATCGGTTTTACTGAAGGGCAGTTTCTCATCCCGGAGATGGGCCTTAATTTGAAAATGAGCCACTAAATCGGCATAGCGGCGAATCGGGGATGTCACCTGGCAGTAGCAGTCCAATCCTAAGCTGGCATGGCGAGCCGGACTAATGCTGACCTCGCTGCGAGGCATACAACTACGAATCGCACAGAAACGGACAACCCCCGGTGCCAACTGCAATAATTCTTCTTCGGGTGGCAGTTCAGGCTGGGGCTGGTGTCGGAAAGGTAAGGGTAAATCATGATCCTGGCCATAGCGGGCCGCCACCTCCCCTGTCAGAATCATCATCTCAGCCACCAGGTTGCGGGCAGGGGAATCGCATAGAACCTGGATGTCTACCTTGTCGCCGTTGACCTTGATGGAAGATTCCGGCATTTGAATGCTGATGGCTCCCTGGGATTTCCGCCACGCTTGCCGTTGTTGAGCCCATTGGGCTAAGGCTAACAATTCAGACTCAGCTTCTACCCCCAGCTCCAACATTTCATCCACGTCAGCATAGGTGAGTCGATACGTGGGCTGCACCTGGCTACAGCGAATCTCATAGGACTCAATCGCCCCTTCCTCCAAGAGAATGACGCCAAAACTCAGGGCACAACAGACTTGCCCCTGGACTAAACTCATCGGCCCCGTGGAGAGTTCCGTAGGGAACATGGGAATCATGCCCGTAGGCAAGTAAACCGTTGTGCCCCGACGTTGGGCTTCTCGATCCAATTCACCCCCCAGGGTGATCCAGCGACTGGGATCCGCGATATGAACCCAAATCCGCTGTTTTCCATCGGGGAGGAATTCTAAACTGAGGCCATCATCAATCTCAGAGGTACTTTCATCATCAATGGTATAGACTTTCAAACTGGTCAGATCGTGGCGATCAGCATGTAAGTCAGGTGGCGGCATCTTCAACAATTGATCAACGGCAGCAAGAACGGACGATGAAAATTGAACTGGGATCTTGCTGCGATAAAGATGCAAGTTCTGGTGAGGTTCCCAGACCTTCACATCCACTAACAACTGAAAGGCGGATTCTGGCGAGGTTGCCCGCTTCAGCGTTGACAACACTTCAACCGCAGTCGTTCGGGTTGTGGCTTCATCCCCCAAGGCAGCAAATTTTTCTAAAGCTTGGAGATAGGTGCGATCGCACACCTCCCACTCCACCGTATCACCTGCAACTGCTTGCTCTAATTTCCGATAAAAAGCTTGTTGTTCTTGTTGGCGTTTGGCTTGCTGCTCAATCTGATGCTGGAGTTCTGCTACTTGGCTAGCAGAACGAGGTTCGAAGCGATCCCCTTTTTGCTTAAAGTAGATGCGGTCATCGGTTAATAAGCAATGGGCTGCGTAACAGAGGGGCGGGCTTTGATCGGAGAACAAGAGTTGAGCTAAATCGGCAGGTGCAACCGATTGGGAGTCCTCAAGCAAAAGTTCCCAAGCCACCTCTAAACTACTGGGATCAATATAGGATTCCGCCTCTGTCTGAAATTCAGCAATTTCAGATTGGGCATAGGTTTGGCCCACAACCACAAAGGTAAATTGTCGAGGATGGAGCGTGTGGGATTGTCCAGTTTGATCAACAACAATCCAATTCTTTTTACCTTCGGGTCGATCGACAACGCCCAATTGAAAGGGACGCTGCCCGTTGGCACAATCGCTCCGTCTTTTGAATTCGATTAATGTTCCTTTCTCCACTCAATTGGCTCATCCAATTTCAGCAGTTATGGTAAGCATGAACTAACCCATGGCAGAGGTAGCTCTAGAAGTCGGTACCGACCATCTAACCTTCGCGGTTGATGAAAGGAAGCAATGCCACAACTCGGGCCTGCTTAATGGCTCGGGTCAAATCTCTCTGTTGACGAGCAGTTAGGCCCGTGATCCGTCGAGGCAAAATCTTGCCGCGCTCTGTGATGAAGCGACGGAGCAAGTCAACATCTTTGTAATCAATCGGATCACCTGGCTTGATCGGAGAAACACGGCGGCGATAGTAAGGCATAAGGGCTTAATGAACGTTTAAGTAGGTGGACAAAAAAGGACTATTTAATTTCTTTGTGGTTAGTGTGCTTATTGCAATGAGTACAGAACTTTTTTAGTTCAAGACGAGATGTGGTATTTCGTCGATTTTTTGTGGTTGTGTACCGGGATACTCCTGGCGATCGCTTATTGGAATTTGACCGACATTCGGTACATTCCAATGTGACGATGATCCGAACACCTTTTGCCATATGTTTTTACCGCATCAAAATTTCAATTGGACACAAACGACAATTATCTCATGATTAGTCTTAATTAAGCTACCTTATTTTGACAATTTAACGGGCTCCCCCATCCCAACGCAGCAGCAAAAAGCCGCGATGAACAGTTTGCGATTCGGTTGGATGATCCAACATCACAATTTTAGGAGAGTTCGCCATTCCTACCTGAGTCTTCTGCAATCAAGCCGGTCGGATAGCCATCAATGCTGACCTGATTTTTCTGGGCCTGGTATTCCCGGAGACCCGCTGTCCCTTTTTGGATAGCCCAATGTGTAAGCTGTTCCCGATCTCCCTGGTACTCATAGAGAGGGACACCAAACCCACAGGAGGTTTGTACTGATTCAATCTGCAGCACCACGATCTGCCGCGTTCCAGGCAAGAGTTCAAAATATTGAATCCAGGCAGGCCAGGTGCGATCGCACGGACGAACCACCTTTCCCTGCCCATACAAGCGCAAGATCAAGGGATCACCTGCAAAACTACAAAACATGATCGTCAAGCGTCCATTTTCAGCAATATGAGCACTCGTCTCATTCCCACTTCCCGTCAAATCTAGATAGGCTACTTTTTTTGCCCCCAGACAACGAAACGTATTCATTCCCTTGGGCGAGAGATTGACTCGACCTTGGGACGGCGCGGACGCGGTGAAGAAGATCTGCTGCTGTTGAATAAAAGTTTGCAAAGTCTGAGTCAACTCAGAATAAAATCTAGCCATCATTTTTCAGGGTATATATTCCCATGCATCACATCGCAACCAGCTGCTGCAAATGCAAGTCAAATCTAGGATTGTTGCTCAATAGGGAATATGAAAGGGCTAGGGACAAGACTCAAGCTAGATCAGGCTCTGGTCCGCATTATTGTCCATTATCCTCTAAGGACCAATCTGATCAACTGTCCTAAAAAGACTTGTGCAAATTTCCTATGTTCTCGATAATATTAGCTGGAAAGTATAAATACTTAGAGACACAATATTATGCTCCGACTCAAATCCGCCTTAATCATAGGACTATTAAGTGCCCTCTCTCTCACCGCCTGTAGTGAGGCCAGCAATACCGTTCAAGATGCTGCAGACAAAGCCAAAGATACGGCTACCGCAACCACTGAAAAGGTAACAGATGCTGCTACGGAAACCGCAGAAAAGGCCAAAGATACTGTTACCGAAACCGTCGATAAAGGTGCAGATCTTGTTGCGCTCAAAGACAATGTTGCTAGCATGAAGGATGGGGTAACCTCGACCCTGGATGCAGCAAAATCTGGAGACTTCGACACGGCAAAAACAGAATTTGCCAAAGTACAAGACGCTTGGCCTGCCCTCAAAGACAGCATCAAGCCTGACTCCGCTCAATCCATTCAAGACAGCATTGAGACGGTCAAGGCTAGCCTAGGTGAAGGCGAACCTAACAAAGACAAAATTGTTGGCGACCTCCAAAATCTGCTGCAGTCCGTCAAAGGAATCAAGTTAGGCTAGATTCCCATCTCCTTATTGTTTAATCAAGACAAAGGGCTAGAAAACCGTTTTAGTTTTCTAGCCTTTCATATGTCACCTCAATATCCAGAACAACCAGATTGTTGCCTATCAGCAGGATCTCCTTCTGCAATGAGAGCTATTCAAAATCTGGACTAACCTGAAAGGGCGGATCAAGCAGCCGGACTTCATACCCAGCATCAGGAGCAATCGTCCATAGGGTATCGGAAAATGTTACAGATTGTCCCGGCGCAATGGTACTGGGTTCTGGCTGAGCACTTCCCGTTTGTAGCAAATTCCCCCTTCTATCCAGAATTTCATAATTAACCGCTATGACTGTCACCGGAATGTCATTTGCGTTGGTGAGAATTCCAGATAATTGAGACGAGCCATTAAGCTGAATGATATAGTCCAAACCAATATCACTGACATAAAGATTTCGGAGAATTTCCTCCAACTTAGCTTCTCGGGCTGCATATTGGGGTTGAACTTGTGGCTGGGGTCTAGCACGTTCGGCAGCTTGGCTAAGATTCAGTAACCGCTGCCAATAGGCTTGAAATCGCTGTCTTTGCTCAGCTGTCTCCCCAATAATGACAATATCTTGCTCAGATTGGGCAACAGCAGGTAATGCTGCCAGTGGCAGTGCCATCAGCAAACTCAATAACATTTTCGCTAGCACTGTTGGAGGATTATGGTTCATGATTGAACTCCCAGCCATCTAATCATGAGTGTTCGAGTCCCTATTCTTACCCTAACGAACAGATCCTTGGATGTGGCATATCAGTCACAAATCTTGTAAGACAGATTTTGAAGCTTGCCAATTCTTAAAACAGCCTACACACTAGATGGGAGGCCGACTACACTTGGTTGGAGTTGCACCAGATCTTTCTTTGCCTGTATTTCCATTACTTGGGGGACAGCGATCGGTTTCTGGGAGTCCCTCAGGCAGCCCAGCTACGATAACTAAAATGCTAGATTTTATAGCTCGCCACCATCTTGTACCTCAGACCGAGGTATTTCCCCTAGCTCAAGTTAATGAAGCCCTGGACAAGCTGCGCAGTACTCACCCTCCCTATCGCTTAGTCCTGAAATGCTAGGTCCGAGCAACCCTATCCTGCCCCAAAAGCTTCTAGTGACAGGGGCCAGCGGCTTTCTGGGATGGCACCTTTGTCAAGCAGCCCAAGCCAACTGGCAGGTATTTGGAACGACTCATTCCCATGCGGTCCAAGTGCCGGGATGTTCAATGGTTGCCGTAGACTTACGAAATTTTGCTACCCTCCAACAGATCTTGCAAACGGTTCAACCCCATGCGGTCATTCACGCCGCCGCCCAAGCTCGTCCCCACGTTTGTCAAGCTGAGCCACAAGCCGCCTATGCCATTAATGTGGAAACATCTTGGAAGCTAGCCGATCTGTGCGCAGGTTACCAGATTCCATTGCTGTTTATCTCCACAGATCTGGTCTTTGATGGGCAACATCCTCCCTATGGGGAATCGGACCCGTCTCTCCTATCAATACCTATGGAGAGCAGAAGGTGGCTGCAGAACTAGGGATGCTGGAGCGCTATCCTCTCACAATCATTGCTCGCATGCCACTCATGTTTGGTGTTGTACCGCATGCCTCTAGCTTCATTCAACCGATGATTCAGGCCTTACAGGTTGGCAAACCCTTGCAATTATTTGAGGATGAGTTTCGGACCCCTGTGAGTGGCATGGATGCGGCTCGGGGGATTTTGCTGGCATTGGCCAAGGGACAAGGATGTATCCATCTCGGTGGAAAGGAGCGCTTGTCCCGCTACGATATGGGACAACAGTTGGTGGATTGTTTGGGCTACCCTCATGCTCTGTTAGCAGGATGCTCTCAGAAAGATGTTTCACTCTCTACACCCCGACCTGCGGATGTGTCCCTAGACAGTTCTCTCGCATTTTCCCTTGGCTATAACCCCAATGTTTTCGATCAGGAACTTCGACACATGCTAGCGACATCCAATCTCTGATGTTGCTATTTTTTTTAGCTCCCCAGCATAAAGGCAATCACAAATAAACCATAGGTGAGTCCTAGCTTGAAGGTATTCAGGGCCTCTCCCCAAAGCGCTTTGCGGGCGCTGCCACGATTACGGTAAAAGATCCAGCTCACAACTTCCGTAAATAGCAAAACTAATCCAGCCACAGTGATGTCGAGGTAGGCCAACTGACCTGCGATCGCAGCAAAGGAAACACCGATATAAATTCCAAATAACAGCGCAATCACCAACACCGAAATCCGTCGCCAAGGGTTGCGCAGCTCCTGCTTCAGCTGCTGACCTAAACCAGAGACTAAGGTATTAAGACGGGTATTCTGCATCAGAAACACTCCCTGCAGCAGTTATGAGTGGACTTGGGTTGAAATCCAGTTGAGATAGGACATCGAACCTGCTGTAACGGGCAAGGCAACGATTTCCGGCACATCATAGGTGTGTAATTCACGCACTTTAGTTTCTAATTCTGTGAATTTATCCTGTTGAGTCTTGATCATCAACTGCCATTCTTGGTCATGATGTACCTGATTTTGCCAAGTATAAATGGATGAAACTGGGAACAGGCTGACGCAAGCAGCTAGATGATAACGGACGAGATGATTTGCGATCGCAACCGCTTCATCCTCAGAAGAGGCAGTAACCATCACCACAATCGCGTCTGTAGCCATGCTCGAAAACGACTTGTTAGGATTAATCTCAGTGTATCGGCTATTCAGCCAAATCCGGCATGGAAACAATATCAACATAATGGATCGTATTGAAGGTTGATGGATCAACCTCACCTTTAGGCATTTATTTAGTCCCTCTCAGATATTGTTTGTGGCTTGAGCGCAGAGTTTCACAACAGGTATATTGTGTTGATTTGTGTGCCTAAGCCCCGATCTCCATTGCACTTCACTAGAGGCACCCATGCACATTATCTGGCTCCTTATCAAAGCTTCTTGGGGCAGTGCGGCCCTTGCGATTTTGATGGGTATTATCAGCGGTATCTGTAGTACACGATTGATCGCGCTCATCAATACCACCATTAGTCAAAATGCCACTCAGTCACTGCTGATCTCTTTTGCAGGGTTAGCAGTCCTAGCATTTGTGACCGGGAGTCTGTCCCAGTTTCTACTGATTGATCTATCACAAAATTCTGTCTATCAACTCCGCCTCCGCCTTAGTCAGCGAATCCTTGCTGCTCCCCTTCGGCAATTAGAACAGCTAGGTCCCAGTCAGCTCCTTGCAGTTTTGACTAGTGATGTACAGACCATTGCTGATACCGTGTTTGTTATTCCCTTCCTTTGCATTGATATCGCAGTGGTGGGAGGATGCTTTATCTATTTAGGTTGGTTGTCAGGTCGAGTGTTTTTAGTTGTGATGACCTGTATGGTTATCGCTATCGTCTTGGTCCAGATCCTTCTCAGCCTTGCCTATCGATTTTTATACCTAGCGCGTCAAGAAGTTGATCGACTGTTTACTCACTTTCGCAGCATCACCGATGGCATTAAAGAATTAAAACTCCATTCTGTTCGTCGCCAAACTTTTTTTGAAGAAGATTTGGAAGTGAGTGTGGCAATGTCCCGTCGCCACCAAAAGACAGCATTAAAGTTTGCAGCATTATCTAACGGTAGCGGTCAGCTTTTGTTCTTTCTTTTGATCGGGCTATTACTGTATGGGGTTCCTGTCGTATTACCTACTGCTCAAGGAGTTTTGCCCGCTTATATTCTGACCATGACTTTTACATTGGGTCCATTGGGCAACGTGATTCAGCGTTTGCCGAATCTAGCGAGCGCCAATGTCTCGATTCAGAAAGTCAACCAAATGGGATTGGCGCTAGCTGAGAATGCAGAGATGGAGACGGTTGTTACGCAAGCATCTCCCACGGATTGGCAAAAGTTAAAGCTATCCCAGGTTGTCCATACCTACCATGACCAAGAAGCTGATCACCTATTTACGGTTGGACCGATTGATCTGACGATTAATTCAGGAGAGCTAGTTTTCATCGTTGGGGGGAATGGGAGTGGTAAATCTACCTTGGCAAAGCTGATTACGGGGTTGTATGCCCCTGAGTCAGGGGAAATACATCTGGATAACGAGCCGATCGTTAATACTAATCGTGAGTGGTATCGGCAGCTTTTTTCGACAGTGTTTTCGGACTATTACCTATTTGAGCGATTAATTAGTGAGGAATTCTCGACCCTGGATGATCAAGCTCAGGTGTATTTACACAAACTGGAGCTAGATCAAAAAGTTGCTGTACAAAATGGACAGCTCTCTACTACTGGTCTGTCCCAGGGCCAGCGGAAGCGGTTAGCCCTGCTATCTGCTTATCTGGAGAATCGGTCCATATACCTGTTTGATGAATGGGCTGCGGACCAAGATCCAATTTTTCGGGAGATCTTTTACACTCAACTCTTAGCTGAACTGAAACAGCAGGGCAAAACTGTGCTCGTGATCAGTCATGATGATCATTTCTTCCATATTGCAGACCGGATCATCAAGCTCGACTATGGTCGCATTGAATCCGATGATTACCCTGCTGCTGGGAAACTGAAGGAGCGATCGTAAAGATCCAAGCTGTTAAATGGCTTGCCAAAAAATCACCATCGAAAATGTCTCAGCTACGCACGGAGGCCAGACTGCAGACCTAACCTACCAAGGCAGGCTCGCCAACTCGACTAGACAATGCTGGAGCAGCATCAAATAAATCGGAACACAGAACCTCACAGGAATTATTGGGACTTTCAATTAATTTGATTCGATGGAGTTCTGCCCCTAGCTTTTGAATCGGCTGGCGCAAGAGATTAGCAATATACACTGCTATATTCTCCGCAGTGGGAACTACTTCAGCGAAGTAGGGAATGTCTTTATTGAGAAAAGTATGGTCAAGGGGCTCCAACACCACATCATCGACCACCTGCTGCAGCGCTACTAAATCTACAATCATGCCAGTCCGCGCATCCACTGCACCTTTGATGGTCACTTCCAGGTGATAGTTATGGCCATGACCATTGGGCCGAGCACATTTGCCGTAGATTTCGCAGTTTTCTTCAAAGCTCAGTTCAGGCAAGGCCAAGCGATGCGCTGCACTAAAATGACTTCCAACAGTTAAATAGGCGTCCATGCCAGCTCCTTCGTAATCGGCCCACAATTTGGGATGTTCAAAAAGTTGAATATTGACTAACGGTAAATGCGGTTCTAGTCGCTGCCAGATCACCCGTGCCAGGTTCTCGGTGGTGGGTAGGGTTTTCTCGAATTCTGGCCATACCTGATTCAGATAGGAAAAATTGAGGGGACCCGTCACCTCTCGATGGATAATTTTTTTGACATCTGAGAGATTTAAAACCATGCCATATTGATCCAGTTCACCCCACATGGAGACGAACAGTTCATAGTTGTGGCCATGACCAGGGACTTGAGTACAAAGACCAAATTTTTCTTGATTTTCTGGTTCAGATAGCTCAGGTAACCAATACCGATGGCTGGCAGAAAACTCAGCTCGTCGGTGGATAATACATTTCATAACAAGACAAATCGTAGCAACAGCCGTTCTTCCTTGGAAAATACAGCAATGATAATATTTCTTAATATTTTAACCTATGGTTCCAATTCCCTGGGATTAACTAGACACTCAGACCTTATAGGGACTTGAGCCAAGCTAGAGGCAAGGACATCAACTTACGCCGACTCGGAACATAGGCGCGGCGAGAAAATACATCGTAGTGATTCTGCTCAATCACATCCAGAATCTGACGATAGAGGATCAGCGCCGACCAAACCGGCCACCGGGCATCCTTTTCGAGGGTACCAATCCCCGCCTCTGCTTGGGCAAAATACTGACGTGCCCGACGGATTTGGAACTTCATGAAGGCACGCCAGCGGTCGTCAATCACCCCTTTAAATAAATCCGCTTCGGTGTAATCAAAGGCAGCCAAGTCTTCTAGTGGTAGATAAATCCGTCCCCGGCGAGCATCTTCACCCACGTCTCGAAGGATATTGGTGAGCTGATTAGCAATGCCTAAATCGATGGCCTTACTAATGGTGTTGTCTTGATTATTAAGCACTCTGGGAGGACTCCATGGGGCTTGCAAGCGATCGCAAAAGCGTTCCACACCCATAATCTCTGCCGACATCAGGCCCACCGTTCCGGCAACCCGGTAACAATAGAGGCGCAGATCTTCAAAGGTTTCGTAGCGATCGCGAACTAAATCCATGCGCTGTCCGGCAATCATATCTCGAAACGGCTGGATATCTAGCCCATAGCGTTCTACCGTATCCACGAGGGCCACATCCGGGTCATCTACGGGATAGCCTGCAAACACGGATTCAAGCCGTTCTTCCCACTTATCCAAAGTTTCAGACGTTGTAAATGCCGCTTGGGGACCGTCTACCAATTCATCTGTTAAACGACACCAGACATAAATGGCCCAAATGCCTTGACGCTTCTCGGGCGGCATCAGCAGAGTGCCAAGATAAAAGGTCTTGGCATAATCGGCAGTAATTTGCCGACATTGCTCGTAGGAGTCTTCAAGAGACGCCAGTTTTTTAGTGGGTCTTGGAGTTTCAGGCAGTTGCAGCATTCGGGATTGACTGGGAAACTGGCTTGGACGTTGCAGAAGCGTTAGTTGAGGACGAAAGAGCTTTGGCACTGTTGATAGCTTGTGCTGTCAGCTTACCAGAAAGCACCGCCCCCTCCATACTGCCCAGATATCGTTGCATCGTGTAACTTCCAGATAGAAAGAAGTTAGAGATAGGGGTTGTTTGGACTGGACGGAATTGCTGTCGTCCAGGAATAGCCTTATAAACGGAGCGAGGTGTCTTCACTACGCGGGCTTTGAGTACCTCAGCTCGATCTGGAATGTTTTCGGGGAAAAGTTTAGCCAGTTCAGCCAAAGTAGCATCAATAATATCTTGGTCTGATTTATCGATCCAATCTGCAGCAGGGGCCAAGACTAACTCCAGCATCGACTTATCCGGATTTGAATATTCTCGGCAAGCATTACTCATGTCAGCATAGACGCTCAACAACGGCGACCGCGAGAACAGCAAGTGGTCAACATCGCTGAGTTTACGGTCAAACCACAGCTGAATGCTGATAACGGGCACCCCTTCTAGTTCCTGGAGCTGTTGGAAATAGGGGTCGGACTTCCACTCATCAGGCATCATAAGCTTCATGGCGTCCACAGACATGGCGGAAACGTAGGCATCCGCTGTGATTTCATACTCGTCCGTATCGGCTGAACCTTTGATCAAAAAATGGCTGACGGTACCATCTTTGTTGAGAACAATCTTTTTCAGCGGTGCATTCACTCTCACCTCGCCTCCTCGTTCCGTCACATAATCGACGATGGGCTGACACAGTCGTTCGGGTGGGGCACCATCTAAGAAGGCAATCTTCGATCCGTAGCGTTCTTGTAAGAATCGATTGAGGGCCGTTAGGGGAATGGTGGCTGAGACTTCGTCCGGGTTGATAAAGGTTAAGGCTTTTGATGCGGCAATAAAGATATCGGAATTGACTCGGTCATCGATACCCTGCTTTTGCAGCCACTCTAATAGGGAATAGCGATCCATCTCTTCGACATATTTCTGACCCCGGATAATCGCAGGCAGCAACCCGATCGCAAACCGGATCTTCTGTTCCCAAGTCAACATATCGTTGTTGCGCAGGATCGAAATAATCACATTGATGGGAGAGGGCAGGTCTGGCACATCAAACCGGGACAATATCCCCGGCTTTTCGGGCTGATTGAAAATCAAGGCATGCTTTTTCCACTGCAGCCGATCTTCAATATCCAGCTCCTTGAGCAATTGCAGCATGTTGGGATATGCCCCAAAAAAAGCATGTAACCCTGTTTCCACCCAGTCTCCGTCTTCATCTTTCCAGGCAGCCACTAAGCCCCCCAAGACAGAAGCCCGCTCTAAAACGATGGGGGTATGCCCTTGGTCAACTAAATATTTGGCACAGGAGAGACCTGCCAGACCTCCACCTGCGATCGCAACTCGCATGAATTGTTATGTCCCTTGGATTACA
>JANQPU010000041.1 GCA_028285315.1 Acaryochloris sp. IP29b_bin.176 | reverse complement strand
TCATACATTCAAGAAAGTAGTTTGGACTGAATGCACAAACGCTATCGCACACTTCTGACCTCACTTGTCCGCTTTATACCTTCTTTAGAAATCAGCTCTTACGGATGTCGAAAGATTCCTTGCCTGACAATCATCCCCAAAAATCATCTTTGCTCAGTAATCTAGCTGGATTATACGAGGCTCTAGGTCAACGCTCTGAGGCAGAGTCCTTGTACACAGAAGCATTAAAGAGAGCTCGAACTACTCTGCCTGAAAATCATCCTGAAAGAGCAACCCACTTGAATAACATGGCAATAATTTTCAAAACTCAAAACCGATATAAAGAAGCAGAAGCATTGTTGATAGAGGATCTAAAGATAGCGCGAATTTCTTTACCTGAGAATCACCCAAAACGTGCAAGTTACATAAACAACTTAGCATCAGTATACAAAAACCAAAACCGATATAAAGAAGCAGAACCGCTGTTTAAAGAAGCTTTGAGAAAAGCGCGCACATCTCTACCTAAGTATCATCCTGAAAAAGCTACACATTCAACTAATCTCGGGGCTTTGTACGAAGCTCAAGGAAAATACTCAGCAGCTGAGTCTCTGTATAAAGAATCTCTAAAAGTTGTTCGCGAGTCATTGCCAATTAACTATCCAGGACTTCTAAACCATCTTGGTCACATAGTGTCTTTATACTTATCTCTAGAACGCTATACAGATGCTGAACCATTCTCAGTTCAAGCCCTCTCATTAGTGAGACAATCTTTTCCCAGAAATCATCCACAAATAACTATCCACCTGGCTAATCTTGCTAGAGTATACGAGGCTAAAGGAAGAAATTTAGAAGCTAAGCGTCTTTTCAAAGAAGCGCAGAAAATTAATAGAAATGTAGATCAAAATTGAACTTTCCTAGTAATTTATAATAAAAGATAATCTCTTCAATTAACTTGAGAAAGATTAGAAGCTTCTCACAAAAAGACAAGTTCAACTTGATATCTAAGAATAGTAATAGTAGTAACCAGATTCTCGATCAATTTTGCAACCATTAATTACAAGACCATAAATATTTATATTCGATTGATTTATTATCTCTAAGCTAAATTTTGCATGGTTTCGAGTTAATACACCTGGTCTAGCAACAAGCACAACACCTTCCACCAATTTACTTAGGATAGTAGTATCAGTACCAACACCAATAGGTGGGGTATCGATAATGATTTGATTATATTTCGAGGACATTTCATGAATGAAATCACTCATTCGATTAGAAGCAAGTAGATTAATAGGGTTGGGTGGAATGGTACCTGATGTTAATACATCTAATTTAGAGTTTATACGATTAATCGTTTTGGTAATATCAATATCCCTACTTGCAAGAATATTGGCTAGACCAAGTGTGTTTGAGAGTTCCCAGATATGATGTTGTGAAGGACGTCGCAGGTCTGCATCAATAAGCAACGTTGAATAGCCAATTTCTGCACTCGCAAGAGCTAAGTTTGCGCTGGTTGTAGATTTCCCTTCTTGTGGAACTGAACTCGTTAGTGCATAGATCCGAAATGCTCTGTCAGAAATAAGCAGGTTAATATTTGATTGTAACACCCTATAGCCTTCATTAAGTGAAGATTGAGCTTTGCTCAACATTGGCAAATTAGTGTTTACTTGCTGTTTTGATTTTTTGGGTAGTTCAGGAATTGTGCAGAGTAAAGGATATTCAAAAGTCCCTCGAATTTCATTAACTCTATTAATGCGGTTGTCCGAGATTTCTAAAAGTAGAATGGTGCTAGTACCTAGCAGAAGACCTACAACAATAACCTGTAAACTATAGGCAGTTTTATTAGGTGATACAGGATATAGTGATGCCTGTGCTTGCTCAATCACTTTAACATTAGGAACCATTCTTTTTTCACTCAATTGAAGTTCTTGAAGGTTCTTATTCAGTGACTGATAATCTGATATTGAAAAAGAAAGTTCTCTTTCCAAACTATTTAGCTGAAATTTTATTCTTGGTAATCTTAAAATTTGATTGGAATAGAGATTATATTGTTTTTTTAGTTTATTCAGCTTTTCCTTAGATGCTTCTATACTTGTTTTTTTTTCGATAAGATTTTCATAAAGAGTTTCTTGAGTTTCACTTACTGATCTAGGGGGTATAATGTTTCCTCTATTTGAGTTTGTGTATTTTATAAAATTAGATCTAAATTGCTTATTTGCAATACGTATTCTATCTTTAAGTTTTAAGATTTTGGGATGATTCTTTTTGTATTCAACTTCAAGATCAGATAATTTTCTCTTTAATTCTAAAAGATTTTGATGGTAATCTGATAAAAGAGGTGATTGATTAATTTCTACTACTTGTAATGCAGTATTTATATCAATATTAAGTCTTTTTTGAAGATCACTGTATTCAGTGCTTAGTAAAGATAACTGTATTTCAGAATCATCTATCTCACCTTGTATTCTGCTGATATTACTATTTAATTGATTCTTATATGCTGCATAGTCACTAATGCCAAATCTTTCTTTAAATAAACGAATAGATTTTTCATAAGAAATAACTTTTTGCTTGTAATTTGGAAGCTGTTGTGAAATAAATCTGCGTGCTTCAGCATATGTTTTCTTAGTAGAAAGAAAGTTAGTCTGAGAATATACTTTCATCAACTCATCAATAATAATTTTTGCGAGTTGGGGCGATGAACTATCCAAGGTAATTCGAATAATTTTAGTGCTAGGAACTATTGTTGTTTTAATTTGGTGCTTCAAGTTTTTACTTGATGAAAAATCTAGATCTGGGTACTTTGTTTTCAATGAATTCAAGGTATCTTCTAATATAGGGAGTGAAGTGATGATTCGTTTTTCGGTTTCTAACGTTAGCCCAGCATCTCCCCATCCACCACTTTGTGTTAACTTTTTTGCTAATGATGTCAACCCCATTAAAGAGAGACTTTTATTATCTTGTTCATATATAATATGACCTTCAACTCGGTAAACTGGAGTCTTTTGGGATAATAGAAAACCTCCTGTAATTAAGGTGGTTACTATAACAAACAGGCCTGGCAGCCATCGTCTTTGCAGAATGGCAATGGACTGAGTGAATAACTCATTTAGTTTGGATATGCTAGCCATCTACCTACCGAGTATCTACATAATGGAAATGATTCTAATTTGAAATACAGATCAATTACTGAATCTGAATGATAAATTAATCATTTATTAATTTATCGTAAATAAAATACTGTTTAAATCAAATGTTTTTTAATTGTTCCTGATAGGATCATTTTCAAAAAGATTTTATTCTGATTTTTATGTTTTTTCATAAGAAAACGAGCTAAGCAACTATTAAAAATTGCTTAGCTCAGATTGAATTATATATTATTAATAGCTAATGGTTAACTTTATTATTTTCTGACTTATGTATTTAATATATAATTATCTTATAATAATTGAATATATTCAATTTACTCATTAAATATATTGATTGTTTGATTAATAGATTTTGAATGTATTAATATTTTGTTCGATAAAAGGTTTTGAGTTTATATAGATATAAATGTGCAATCTATAAAGCATTTTTTGCTAATAAATAGTTAAAATTCAATAATGACTTTTCAGAAAAAATCATATTGGCAGCATGTAACATGTAAATTGTGTGAGTATTACGTCATCTACGACTAAAAATTTTTTTTGGCATTTTCTTGATTCATCTCTTTTTTTTATTTGAAATATTGATCCGCTGATATTTTGGACCAACCCACTCATAAAACGGTAGAAAAAATGCCACAATAAAATTGTTGTAATTTACCTTGTTATTTAGTCCTGTTGGTGGGAATTCATGTTTTTGAGGATGATAGTAGGTCCCAAATAAAATATCCCATAAAGGAAAAAATGCTGAGAAGTTTTTATCTAAGTGTTCAAATTTGAATGAATGGTGAATTCGGTGATACTGAGGGCCAGTGATTATACGTGAAACTACTCCTAAATTTAGTCTCAAATTCATATGTATAAAATGCAACCATAAGACTTCAATAATGGATAAGAGACCAAGCGACAAGCCATTAAATTGAACCAAAATTCCCAGCGGTAAACCCAGAAATATTAGTATTAAAGGTTCTTCTAGCCAATGAACACGACGAGTGCTAGTGACATTTAGTGAAATCTCGCTGTGATGAAGTTTATGTTGTTCCCAAAGAAAAGAACTTGTGTGTTGTAATCGGTGAAACCAGTAATAAAAAAAATCAACAAGAAAAAAGTAAAGTAGTGAAATCAATAATATTGTCCAATAGTTTTGAGGGGGCGGGATGTTTATTAGTGATCCTCCAAGCCAATCTCGGAGGGTTGGGACCAATTTGCTGATACCAAGCGATTGGAAACCGAATACTATCAAACTATAGACAACAAACCACCTCAGGTTAAACAATAGGTGAGATCTGGGTTGGTCAGATTCTACGGGCCTTGCCTTCTCTACAATAAAGAAGCAGCCATAAATTAGAAATGAAACGACTATATACTTTATAAATTCAAGGGTTGTAGTTATCCATTCCATGGGAAATAGTTCCATTTATCAGTGAGAGCTTGAATTAAAAGGGCACTTGGATATCGTTTTGTGTGTTGGATCTATAAGACCCCAACGGCTGACGCTAAATTTGTCTAGGGTGACAATAGCTGAATTTTGACCAAATCTGAGACTACCGTCAGAGGCTCCACCAAACTTTTCGCACACGCTCCTATGAGCATCTACAAGTGAGAAATAAGCTTGTACAAACTGTTGGTGCTGAGGTCGGAGATCGTTGGGGAGTGTTGCAAATATTGGACGCAGGCGTTTCCATATTTGCATGAGTGTGGCATGCTCCCAAGACATTAATCCACTGAAATTCTTAGCACGCACTAGGGGGGGAGTCATTGATTTTCGAACTAATTGATAGGCTTCTCGACTGAAGCTACCTGCCAATTCCATGGAAGCTCCTGAAGCTAGAAGTAACTCAGTAGCAGTAGATAGTTCAATCTGGGCCTGATCTAGATCACCAAGCTCTAACTGGGCTTCAAATCTCTGAAGGCTAATAATCAGTCCTTGTACGTTGATAAAGAAAGACCAATGGAATCCTTGCCAAATTGATTTAGGGGTTGGTTGAGTCATCTTTCGAGATTAAACACTCTGCCTAGCAAGTGAATGAAGCTTAGAAAGCCTTGCTTTTGTTGATCAATCTGCTTGGGATCAAGCTGGGGACTTTGGTGGCAAAGGGCCATAAATCGATGACAGTTTGTCAGCAGACCTCTGACCAGGCACAGAGCTGTTTCATGGGATTCGACATGGTTTACTCGAAAGTACTGATCATAATCGTCAACCTCCTCAATGGAGAGGGCTGTCTTTGTGAATCTGGGCTTGGCCAGTTGGGTTTTTGGAGTGTCTAGATAAGTAAGAATAGTTTCAATTTGTGACAGAGCCTGGATAAATGTTGGTGCATTAATGGCATTTACAAGCTGATCTAGGCATTGTTGAATCCGTTGTTTTTCTGACTCGCTCAACTGGCACTCTAGTGGAATATCCCAAGGTACAAGCAGATCTAGAGTATCGAACGAGTTATCCGGAGTCACAGAAAGTTCCTTAACAGCTTGCTTAGAATGCCTTCCCAGCGTTATGGAAACTTGACTAGTCATTAGTTGACTGTTCTCCTTGAGGCTGTGTGGCCATTGATTTTTGTAAGCTCAAAGGGCGCATATCTTTCCATACTTCAGCAATATAGTCGAGACACTCTTGTTTGGACGCTTTTTTGTCATCTGCGCGCCAACCCCAAGGAATCTCTTTAAATTCTGGCCAAATTGAGTAGCGTCCTTCATCACTGATGACAACTCTATATATAGTTTCGGTTGATCCAGTCATAATTTTTTCTTGTGTAAATGACAGATGTAGAAATGGAATTTAGTTAAACGTAGTTGGCTGCAACAAGGGCCATGAGTCCCTCTTTGAAGGCGGTATAAATAGCATCAATATCTTCTTCAGTGTGGGCGGTGGAGAGAAAGCCACCTTTATCTCCGCTGCGAAGATGGATGCCTCGATTAAGGAGGTGGTATGAAAGTAGATTGACGGCGAGGGGAGGGATCTTGCTATGGGTCAGAGCGATTGCAAAAAATGACCCGAACTGTGTAAACTGCACGGGCAAACTAGCTGATGAGGTAAATTCATTGAGCCGAGAAACAAGATTAACCGTTTTTTGGGTTAGCTCTTTTTGGAGGGAAGGTCCAGAATCCTTAATGTGACTTAGGGCTGCTTGAGCTGTAGCAAGCGCGAGGGGATGCTTACAAAAAGTACCAGCAAAAAATGTGGTAGGGACTTGAGGTGTGGAGTTATCACCGTAGTACCATGGTCCTCCATCAATGTAGTTCATGAATCGAGCGGTTCCAGCAATAATCGAGAGCGGCAGCCCACCACCAGCAATTTTGCTGTAGGTAACGATGTCTGCTTGAATACCAAAGTGAGCCTGAGCACCACCAGGATGAATACGAAAACCCGTCACCATCTCATCAAAAATAAGGGCAATATTGTGAACATGGGTTAGATCTCGTAGCTCCTGGAGAAATTCTCGGGGTTGTAGTTCAGGGCAGCGGCTTTGAACTGGCTCAACTAAAACCGCGGCCAAATTACGGTGCTGAGCTTTAATTACTGCTAATGATTTTGGATTACCGTACTCCAGAACGATCACATCGCGAGCGGTTGCTGCAGGGATACCCAAGGCTGCAGGGACTGCTCGGGTGTTAAGCTGCTGTTGCAGCAGCCAGTTGAGGGGAGCCAGCCAGGTTTTCCTGCTGGTGACACGCACTGCCTTTTTACGGGCATATTCGCTAAAAGGGGCTCGCATCAGTGCCGCATCAAAGTGACCGTGGTAGGAGTTGGTAAATACAGCAATTTTAGATCGACGTGTGGCGGTGCGGGCTATACGAACCGCTGTCATCACTGCCTCAGTGCCCGTGTTGCTGAAGGTAACCCGCTCCATTCCGGTGAGATCAGAGACTAGTTGAGCTACGATGCCAACCCGCTCAGATTGGGGACCAATCGCCATTCCAGTTTGTAACTGTTCACTAATTGCTGCCTGAATAAATGGAGGATTATGGCCGAATAAATAAGTCCCCAGCCCCATGAGGATATCGATATATTCGTTGCCGTCAATATCCCAAAGTCTTGAGCCCTGAGATCGCGCTGCCACCACCGGATAGCACATCTCCTTTGTCTCCGGGGAAAAGTTTGAACCAATGGAGCTTTTATCCGCCAGAAGGGAGTGATGATTCGCCGCAAACTGCTTCGATTTGGACGTGCGTTGGGTATAGCGCTCAATAATTGACTGTAGATGGGTTTCAGGAGTGGTGGTGAGGGTCATAGGTCGCCAGGAAACTTGGATATCAAGCGAAAGAACTATTTGCTTGGGACGAGGCATTAGTCATCTGCACTGAGAATGGTTTAGTGCAGATGAAATGGGCTGAATGGTTGTTATCAATGTTCGAATGGCCATCGATGGTTTGGAGCACAACATTTGTAAACCCCACCTGTTCGAGGGTATCTTTAACTGCATCAATGGGATGGCCTTTAATGGAATAGGTCAACGTACGCTGCTGCCAATGCGGTTCAATGCGATCAAAGTTTTGTAGCAGCTTAAGGCGTATACCAATAAACCGAGGGCGGCTAAGGATTTTATACAGTAAACGCTTTAAGGGTGACAGAAGCAGACCGAGACCTAGGTGGGATTGAGCAGCTTGGGAAATATTGACGACAAATGCTCCTTCAGCGGTGTCGGGATCGTAATGAGGTGTGATCATCCAGGCATAGCGACGGTTAATCTCGCCTTCGGTGGGTTGACCGCGCCACCATCGCTCAAGTTGCCTCGGATGATTCAGGTCAAAGACAAACAGGCCACCATTCCTTAAAGCTGCATATACGCGCTCAAATACTTGGCGTAACTCTGTGAGACTCATTAAGTGATTGAGGGATGCACTAGTGGAAAAGATGCCATCAAAAGCCGTTTCAGATTTAAACTGGCGGGCATCCTCAAGCAAATAGGAAGCTTGAGGGGCATTTTGGCGGGCATAGGTCAGCATCTCTTCGGAGCCATCTAAGCCTGTGACTTGATATCCGGCAGCAACCAGAGGCTGAATCAACTGACCAGTCCCACAACACAGATCCAAAATCCGACCTTGATCAGGGATTTGAGGTAGAAAAACCCGCTTGAGCAGGCTGAGTTGTGGTTGGCTATAGTCAGGACCCACCGTTTTGTTATAGAGCCAAGCCCAATTGTTGTAGTCGGTATAGCGATTAGTCATGGTGAACAAGTGATTAGGGAAACAGCGGTGTAGAGAGTTAGACAGGGACAGGGGGTGATGACAGCGTGCCGGTGGCAATCATATTGTTGAGATAGGTTTGAAATAGGGGTAAATCTAAAGATGGTCGCTCAAAAGGGGCATTTTGAAGGGCAGTGCTGGTTTGCTGGGTGTCGAAGGGTAGCACAGTCGGATCACTAGAATCAGAAACACCCTGGCGGGAAGAAAATAGAGATACCAATGGATAAAGGGCATGGGTACAATCACCCTGCGCAATATCCATCAGTTTTTGGAACCAGGTTTCGTAGGAAACTCGCTGAATCGGATAACCCACGGCATGACAGGCTTCGAAGAGCAAATTAGAAGATACTGGTTGAGGGTGAATCAAATGAAATGCTTTGCCAATGGAGGTTGGCTGTAGCGATAGGTAAACCATGATCTTGCTAACGTAGTCCACTGGCAGTATGTCTAGCAGCATTTCACCTTCAGGAGCCATGCCAGACTGTACATAGCCCTGCATTAACCGATAGAGAAAATCGTTGCGGTTAAAGACACCGGTTTGGCTATGGCCAGAAATGGGGCCAGGACGATAGATGGTGACGGGAAGTTGGCGCTCTCGGACTTGTGCCACTAGTTGCTCAGCTACCCATTTACTGCGGTTATATCCCCCTGTTGGAACCGGGTAAGCACTTAAGTCATCCTGTTCATAGATTTTGGCCTGTCCCAGCAGCGGTTTGGGGGGTAGGACGCTCAGGGTCGAGGTGTAGTGCAGGGGTTTGGGATGCCCATGACAAGCTAGCTGAATGATTTCACGGGTGCCGTCAACATTGGTGGCCTTAAGCTGGGTGTAGGGAGAAACATGGTGAACATGAGCGCCGTTGTGATAGATGCTGTCTACCTGCTCAGCTAGACTGGAGAACTGGGTTTTTGATAGTCCTAAGTAGGGCTGGGATAAATCCCCTGTAACAGTTACCAGCCGGGCAGCAAAGCTGGGTTTCCAAATTTGATAGTCCAAGAGGCACTGCTTGAGCTTATCTAAGTTGAGATCGCGCACTAGACAATGGATCTGGGCATCAGTTTGCTGCAATAGTTCGAAGAGAAGGAAAGCTCCAAGAAAACCAGTTGCTCCGGTCAAGAAAATGGTTTTAGGAGATGACGAGACTCTCGAATTTGAAGCCGAAGGTGTAATATCGATGGGTAAAAATCTATCCATCTGCCAATTAAATTGTTGGGATGAGGGTTCGACGGATGAGGGTTCTGGCGCTTGTATCGAGCTGCCCTTGAGCAAGGCTATGATGGCAGGTTTATGTTCTTTGAGCTGATCAGTTAACTCCGGGGTTAAAGATCCTTTGGGGGCACTGCAGCGGAGAGTGTCTTTCTCTAGCCATAAACGAATGTCTAGGCTTTGAAGCTGTGTGAGGAAAGGAGTGAGGTCGTCGTTAGGCATAGGTGTAGAAGGGGAAACTGAAGTTGGAGGCTGCTTAGAAACTGACTTTTGTCGCTTGGGTAATCGCTGCACCACATGGGAGGTATCTAAAAAAACTGTCTTAACTGGAATTGGAACACTGGTCAGTTGGAGGGGTTGAACAGGCGGCAACTCGATTTCTTTGTGGCCAAACAAGCGCTCGCTAATGCGATTTTGCTGTTGACATTTCTCTACGAGTCGATTGGACTCTTGGATAGGAGCTGAGTCTTGAGTGTAGTGGATGGAAGTAATATAGGTGAGCCAGGGTTCTTGCCCCATGGCATAGACATAAACTTGCTGAGGGTTGAGTTGATTGATCAGGTCTAGGGCCCGATTGTAATTAGAGCCATCCAGGCGACGAGTTTGGGCTTGCTGATGGGCAATGGGTTGGGGCAGTAGAGGCCCATAGGCCCAGGTAAAGGGAGCACCATCACATTCCATGCCAATAAACAGCAGATCTAGATCACCCAGCAGATGATGGATGTGAGTGTAGAGAGTGGGATCGAGGTTGTTAGAGTCAGCCGCACAAAGGATGGAGCGGCCTTTGAGGGCAATCCAGTAGGCATTTTTGGTGGCGATATTGAGATCGCCATGTTCCCCCAACACGGGAATGCTGATGATTTCGCCATCGGGAAGGGGGATGCTATCTAGCTCATCTAGGGTGAAAACCTGGGAGAAGCCAATCTGTTGCAGGGCCAACTTTAACGACGGATCGAGGAGAGAACCTTTTTGACCGCTGGGGACAACAAGGTGCTTAATTTTATGCCGGAGCTGCAGCAATGTCTCCAGCATGACGTGGTCCTGATGGTTGTGGGTAATCAGAGCATAGTCAATGGTCTCGGGTAAGTCACTGTGGCTATAGCGAGCCATACCTGTGGGATGCTCATAGCTGACGAGTGGATCGCAAAGGATGGATATCTCTGCTGTCTCGATCAGGACACAGGCATGGCCCATATAACGAACTCTGACCCCGCTGCCTTGGTAAGTTGATCGCTGGCGCGGTGGTTCTGGGGTAAAGAGTTGTTCGAACAGAGGGCGATCGCCATCCTGAATCTCAAGGAGCGCAGCTATCGTCTGCACTGACTGAGGGTTATGGCGCATCTGAAATAGCTGATCTAAGCGCTTATCGGCAAAGGGAATCGATAGGAAGAGGCTGTTGGCATCGGGCAGTCGAGGCGTACTCATCACAAAAGCCCGCTGATCACAATCTGCATCTAGACGTAACGCAAGGCTTTGCTGGGCTGGACTATAGTACTCGCTGCGATAGAGCAACCCTTCAATCCAGCGGATGGATGGATTATTTTGGGCGTCATACACTAGCTCAACATAACCCTTCAGCGCGTCGGGTATATCGGCATAGAGTGGTTCTAGCGACTCACCGGGGGAATGGTTGGCTAGTTGACCAGTAAGGGTAGCGATCGCCTCACTCAAGCCCATCAACTGGGCCTGGTCAACCTTTGTCTTCTCCAGTAAAGCTCTAATCTCATCCACCCGGCTGGGATCGTGCTGAACAAACGGTCCTCCCTGCATCGCTGGATCGCGTAAGGTTGTGGCATGGACCGCTGGCGTATCGATAAAGGACTGCATAATGCGCAGTTGCGACTCCGTTAAATATCGAGCCGCAGTCGCGGGTGGAATAAGATAGCTCCAGGCGTACCACTGATTGATCAGCGGTTCTGCAATCACGCTTGGCTTGAGGTAGGCGCTCATATGGCGATTTCCTCCCTGTCGTCATCATAGTCAATAGGTTGCTGCATCTGGCTAAGACGCTGCTTCTGTTCAACACGCTGGGCGAGAGCTGCAACTGTGGGGGCCTCAAACAGATCAATCACGGTAATTTCCACTTCAAACTGATTGAGTAGCTGAGCCACAAGCTGGGTTGCCAACAGCGAATGACCCCCCAACTCAAAGAAGTCATCATAGATACCTACCGATTCTAGGGTAAGAACTTGAGCAAAAATCTCAGCCAGCACCTGCTCTGTTTGACTACGGGGTGCTATCTGATCTTGGGTAGAAGTAACGGTAGGTGCAGGTAGGGCTTGAGTATCAACTTTGCCATTGGCCGTCAACGGTAGGGTCGGTAGCCACATAAATACTGACGGCACCATATATTGAGGTAATGTTTCGGCAACAAATTGACGCACCTCAACTGGGGTTGCCTGGGCTCCTTCTTGAATGGGGATGCCATAGGCCACTAAACGTTTGCTGCCTACGTCCTCGCGCACAATCACGACACTAGCCTTTATGTCTGGGTGGGACTGAAGAACCCGCTCTACTTCACCTAACTCAATGCGAAAACCACGAATTTTGGTCTGGTTATCAATCCGGCCTAAAATCTTAATTCGGCCATCAGGAAGATATTCTGCTAGGTCGCCCGTTTTATAAAGCGTCGACTGGGCATCGTTTATGTGTTTGGGATTGACAAAGGGATCGGGTATAAATCTCTCTGCTGTTAGATCGGGGCGGTGTAAATACCCACGAGCCAAGCCCACACCCCCAATATGAAGTTCTCCCGGTACGCCAATCGGCAACAGTTGGAGATTGTCATCCAAGATATAGAGCTGCTTATTGGTACTAGGCAATAGTGTGGGTTCAACGGGGTGACTGTTACCGCAGGGCACCATACTGGCGTTCACTGTGGTTTCAGTAGGCCCATAGGCATTGATAAATAGACGATTTTGACTCCAGGTTGCAATGAGCTCAGGACTGGGCGCTTCGCCGCCCACTAAGACCATTCGAAGATTTGGGAAGCTATCGTAGGGGACGCTCACTAAGGCCGAGGGCGTCAGGGTAATGTGGGTGACCTGATGGCGCCGAAGCAAAGCCTTCAGATCGGGTCCGGGGAGGAGCGTTGTTGCAGAGGCTAGCAGCAGCTTGGAGCCTGTGGCCAGAGCCATGATGATCTCTGGAATGGAGGCATCAAAGCTGAAGGAGAAAAACTGCAGGATACAGTCACCGGGACGGACCTGGCAGACCCGAATCTTATCTTCAGTGAGGTTCACTAACCCGCCGTGGGGAATCAGGACGCCCTTGGGCTTGCCTGTCGAACCAGAGGTATAAATCAAATAGGCTAAATGATCGGGATCAACGGTATGGGTTGGATTAGTATCGGGTTGATTTTGAGGCCAGTCGGTATCGAGATTGATGCGCTGAGCTGTTGTGCTCAAAGGAATCTGACTGTGAGTGAGCAGAATTGCAACCTGAGCATCAGTGAGCATATAGTCCAGGCGCTCAGGAGGGTAGGCAGGGTCAAGGGGGAGATAGGCACCGCCTGCCTTGAGCACAGCCAGCATGGCGATGATCATATCTAGGGAGCGATCGACGCAAATACCGATAATGCTTTCAGGGCCCACTTCCAAAGACTGAAGATAGTGGGCCAGTTGATTGCTGTGCTGGTTGAGTTCGGTGTAGGAGAGCTGCTGAGTTTCGTTGCCGTTGTCATAGATCACAGCGATATCATCAGGCCATAGCTCCACCTGCTCCTCAAACAAATAATGGAAACAACTGTCCTGCCGATAGGACTTACGGGTTTGGTTCCAGTTCACAAGCTGCTGCTCACGCTCATCTGCAGTTAGCATAGGTAGCTCACAGAGGGGCTGTTCAGGGAAAGCAACAATTGATGCCAGCAGGGTTTGAAAATGGACGACCATCCGCTGAATCATTTCAGCTTTGAACAGGTCGCAGTTATATTCAAAACCGCCCACTATGCCCTCTGGTGTCTCATAGAGATCAACGCTAAGGTCCAGTTTGGCTGTGGTAACTGACTGGGAGAGACGCTTAAAGGTCAACCCCGGTAAGCTCAGAGTCTCCTGGGGAGCATTTTCAAGGCGAAACTTAACTTGAAACAGGGGACTATGGCTCAGATCTCGTTCTGGCTGGAGGGCTTCAACCAGTTTTTCAAAGGGAAGATCTTGATGGTCGTAAGCCTCAAGAGTGGTGGCTTTCACCTGCTGCAGTAATGATTGAAAGCTGGATTGGGGGGTAAGCTGAGATCGCAGCACCAGTGTATTCACAAACAAGCCGATCAGCCCCTCCACTTCGGCCCGCTGACGATTCGCGACGGGGGTGCCCACCACCACATCAGCCTGACTGGTATAGCGATACAGTAGGACCTTAAAGGCCGCTAGCAATGTCATAAATAGAGTGGTGGATTGCCGTTGGGCTAAATCAGTTAGTTTCTGGCTTAGTTCCGACGAAAGAGAGAATTGTTCCACTGCACCTCGATAGGTTTGCACCCTGAACCGAGAACCATCTGTCGGTAGTTGCAGTACGGGCAGGTTATCGTCTAACTTCTGGCGCCAATAGTCAAGCTGCTGTTTGAGCTGCTCTCCTTGTAACCAATGGCGCTGCCACAGGGCAAAGTCGGCATACTGAATCGGCAATTCTGGCAGTGAAGGAGTTTGGCCCATCAAGGCAGCTCGGTAACCTGCTCCCAACTCCTGTACCAATATCTCCATCGACCAGCCATCGGCAATAATATGGTGCAGAGTAAATAGCACCACCGATTTTGTCTCACTGAGTTTCAGGTGCGTAACGCGCAATAGCTGATCTTGACTCAGATCAAAGGGCTTTTGGGCATCTGTAATAGCAACCTCTTGTATTTGTGCTTTAGGGTCTGGGGAATTCTGAAGATCGATTTGGACGATTGCCACAGGCTCCGGCTCACCAATCACCTGCTCAGGCTGACCATTTCGGGTCACAAACTGGGTCCGCAATACTTCATGGCGGCATACAATCTTGTTCAGGCTTTGGCTTAACGCCGCTATATCTAGGAATCCCTCCACCTCAATTGCCATCGGCAAGTTATAGACGGCTAGATCGGGCTGCATCTGATTGAGGAACCAGAGGCGCTGTTGAGCAAAGGAGAGCGGTAGCTGTTCTGGACGTTCCGCAGGCTTGAGGGGAGGCAAACTGGGCTGGGCCTGCTGTAGGAAGGCTACAATCTCAGCTTTACGGGCCTTGAGCTCGGCATTAAAACCATCGGTGAGCAGTTCCTCGGGACCACTACATCGAAGCCGCTCTCCGTCTAACCACAGTTTGATATTCTGCCGGGCTAGACTAGCTAGGTAACTGGCAATGGCTGAGGTGTTGGGAGTCAGAATCTCAGAGCTCATAACTCAATCTCCTTATAACCAGCGGTGGACTGAGACGGTGGAGTGGTGATACGCAGTGCATCAATATGAACCGCTAGGGTCTCAATCGTGGGATAGGTAAATAAACTATGAAGGGGCAAATCAAGGTTAAACTGCTGGCGCAGACGGGTATTGGCACGGGTTGCACTGAGGGAATGCCCGCCCAACTCAAAAAAGTTGTCGTCAATACTAAGGTCCTCGATTTGAAGAATAGCGGTCCAAATATCAGCGATCTCAACTTCCGTGGGATTACGAGGCGGTACTTTTTCTCCACTCCCTTCCTGAGCAGGCAGTGGTAAGGAACGCCGATCCAACTTGCCGTTAGGGGTCAAAGGCAAGGCATCTAACATCACCCACCGTTGGGGGATAAAACCATTCGGTAAACGCTGCTGCAAAAACGTTGTTAGCGTTTTTCTCTCCGATGATGTTTCCTCTAGTTCACCCACAATGTAGGCCACGAGGGCAGGACCAGAGGGCAGATCCTCTCGCAATAACACGGCTGTTTGTCTGATATTAGGATGCTCAGCCAGTGCGGATTCAATCTCTCCTAGCTCCATGCGCATACCCCTAAGCTTGATCTGGGAGTCTCGACGATTTAAATATTCAATCCCTCCATCTGAGCGATAACGAGCCAAATCACCAGTTTTATATAGCACTGAATATTCACCGCCGCTCTCCCGATCCGCAAAGGGGTTTGGTATAAACCGCTCTGCTGTCAGAGCTGGCTGATTTAGATATCCACGGGCCACGCCATTGCCGCTAACATAAAGTTCTCCTGGAATACCTACGGGTACAGGGTTGTAGTCTTGGTCCAATAGGTAAATCCGTGTGTTGGCAATAGGGTGACCAATGGGAACTGAGCGCTCTCCTGGCTGACAGCGCCAAGCCGTTACATCAATGGCAGCCTCCGTCGGTCCGTAGAGGTTATGGAGTTCTACATTAGGGAGCTGCTCGAAAAACTGCTTCTGAAGTGCTGGCGATAGGGCTTCACCACTACATATCACCTGCTTTAGGGAGGGGCAGGCGCTAGGTGCTTCTAGAAACGATGCCAGCATACTGGGCACAAAATGCAGGGTAGTAATGTTTTGCTGATGGATGATGTCAACTAAGTAGGCATTATCTTTATGACCACCCGGTTTCGCAACCACTAGCGTCGCGCCGTTGAGCAGTGGCCAAAAGAGCTCCCAAACAGAGACATCGAAACTGATAGGCGTCTTTTGGAGAACGCGATCGCCGATTGATAATGCATAGGTCTCCTGCATCCATTGCAAACGGTTCACTAAACCCCGATGAGTATTAATGACCCCCTTGGGTTGCCCCGTGGAGCCGGACGTATAAATGATATAGACGCTGTTCTCAGGTTGGAGTAAGCGTTGCGGCTCAGTGGTAGGAGAATGGCTTCCTGTAGAAACATCAATCAATGGAGCAACTGTAGGCAGCGGCGGTAAAAGTCTTGATTGATTTGTGAGGACAGCAGCAATAGCAGCATCCTCTAACATCCATTGCAGACGTGCTTGAGGATAGCTGGTGTCAAGGGGAACATAGGTTGCCCCAGCTTTGACGACTGCGAGAATCGCCACCATCATGGCGACGGAGCGCTCTAGGTAAATTGCAACTCGATGTTCAGGTCCTATTCCCTGCTTTTGTAGCCGATGAGCGAGCTGATTAGCCCGTTGGTGGAGTTCTCGGTAAGTCAGTGTTGCTTCATCAACAATCAGCGCTACTGCTTCTGGAGTTTTCTCAGCTTGGGCAAACAGCAAATCGGGCAACGTCTGATGGAGAGGATAGTCAGTATCCGTTAGATTCCATGCGCTTATCTGATCTTGTTCAGCCTTGGAGAGCAAGGTGATTTCTTGCAAAGAGTCATGGGGCTGTTCTGCCAGTGTCACGATGAGTCGGCTGAAATGCACTAGGAAGAGTTCGATGGCATCAGTGGCGATTTGCTCAGAACGATATTTGGCGGTGAGGGTGAGACTGTCGTCGACAGAGACCAGGAGGGTTAGGGGAAAATGGGTCCATTCATTAAACTGAACCGACTCTAGCTCAATGGCCGTTTGTCCTTGGAATAGCTCTGCTGAAAACGGATAGCTTTCAAATACCAGTAGACAGTCAAACAGCGATCGCCCTCCATTGACCCAGCCTTGGATATCCCGCAGTGAAACATAGTCGTAGGCTGTAGTTTCTGACTGCTGGGTGCTGAGTCTCTGGAGCCATTCAATCACCGTCTGCTGGCGCTTGATTCGAACCCGCACAGGCAGCGTATTGATAAACAGCCCCACCGTGGTTAGCGACCCTGCTAGATCCGGTGGACGCCCCGCGCGGGTGGCTCCAAATACCGCGTCATCAATATCGCAGTAGCGGCTCAGGAGCAGGCCCAAGGCTCCCTGAACCAGAGTGTTAAGGGTCAGTTGATGCTGCTGACAAAAGTTCCGCAACCTTTGGGTGACTGCTGCAGAAAGACATTTCTGTCGTTCTGCCAGAGAATTCGAAGAGGGTCCTTCGACTACTTTGCCGAGCTTCAAGATGGGGAGTACTGTCGGTTCCCACCAGCCGTCTAGGTAGGTTTTCCAGAAATTCTGGGCGGCAGCGGAGTCTTGCCGATTGAGCCAGGCAATATAGTTACCGTAGGAAGACGGTGCGGTTGTTGCAATGGGCGGTAACGTACCGATGTAGGCAAAGTACTGCTGAAAAACATCCTTGAGTACCTGGCCCGCGGACCAGCCATCGAGAATTAGATGGTGATAGCACCAGATCAAATGATAGCGGTGGTCCCCCAGAGCAACCCAGATTAAACGCATCAGTGGGGGCTGGTTTAAGTTAAAGGGTTCGTCACGGTTACAGGCTAGAAGAATCTCTAGTTTGGCCGTCTGCTGCCTTGCGGATAGGGTCTGCCAGTCCTGTTCTACCCAGGGCAGGGGGAGCTGTCGATACACCACTTGAAAAGGCTGATCTCGCTGTTCCCAGTAAAAACCCGTGCGGAGGATATCATGGCGATCAAGAGCTGTTTGCCAAGCCTGTCGAAGTATTTGGCTATCCAAGGCCCCAGAAAAGGTCAGCACCACTTGAGGCACATAAGTACCCGCTTGGGGAGTCAGCAGCGTGTGAAATAACAGTCCTTCCTGCATGGGGGACAGGGGATACATGTTAGCGATCGCATTTCGCTTTGAGGGCTTAGGAGCTGTTGTCGTCATCCGTCCTGTCCCCCCACAACCGGGAAATCTAAAGTATCAAGCAGCTCATCTAGTTCATCCTGCGCCAATGCCATTTGCGGAAAATCAGCGGGGCTATAGCCCGGATCGATATCAGCAGATAAACAGTATTCCATCAACCGCTTGAGCTGCTCCACATGGGCTCGCGCTAAGTCAGAAATCGTTCCTTGACGATGCAGCATTCGACTGTAGGTCCAGTGCAGTCTCAACTGTCCCTGGCTAATCACTGCATTAATTTCAATCAGAACATCTCGGCAACCAAAAGGGCTTCGAGACGACCCTGTGGATTCAGGAGCTGAGGTAAACCACTCAGAGTTTGCAAACAGCTGATCCGTTTGGCCTAGATAGTTGAATCGAATGGGGGTTTCTGTCGCGGGAACGGAATGACCCTGAAGATAGCGTAAAATACCATACCCCAGTCCCTGATCAGGAACGGATCGCACGATTTCTTTCACCGCTTTAATGATTGCCCCCAGCTCTTCCTGCTCTGGTAGTTTGATCAATAGGGGATAGAGGGAGGTTAACCAACCTACGGTACGGGATAGATCCAGATCATCGGGTCGCCCATGCCCTTCTACCGCAATTCGGAAGGTTGAACCAGCCCAGGGCTTAAGAGCAAGTCCTAGGGCGGTTAGCAGCAGATCGCTAATTTGAACGGGGTAGACCTCAGGAACTTCTTGGAGCAAGCACTGCGTTTCATCTACGGTTAGAGCGACTGAAAACGTCTCTGCCTGGGCCATTGTGTTGTCGCCACCAGCAAAATCGACGGGGAGGGGCGTTAGCTCGGCCTGGGTAACGGTATTCCAATAGGGAATTTCTGGTGATCGATTTAAGCTCTGTAATCGCTCAACCCAATCCCTTGTAGAGAAAGACTTTAACGGCAATTGGGCCGTTCCAGCTTGGTGGAGTTGAAGATAAAGTAACTGTAAATCTTCTAACAGTATCCGCCAGGAAATTCCATCAACGATGAGATGATGGCAAACCATTAACAACCTTCGTTCTGGCCCGGTTGGGGTTTCAAAGTCAAAGTACACCAAACGCCAGAGGGGGCCAGTCGCAAGATCAAAGCCAGCCTGGACTGAATTGGCTACTGTCATGATTTCTGGCTCAATCTTTTCAACCGTCTGACGGACAACCGTAAAGGGCACAGTCTCTGAGGGAGCACCATAATATTGTTGCCAACCCGTTGCTGTGGATTGAAACGTAGCCCTTAGACCATCATGGTGGGTCAAGAGTAGCTGGAGTGCCGCCACCAAGGGTTTAAGCATAAGGGGCTGCTGGACTGTCAGGAGCACTGCTTGATTCCAATGGTGAAGATGGTCAAACGATTGCTCAAAAAACCACTGCTGGATAGGGGTCAGGGGAACCCATCCAACCAATGGTTCCTGGGAGACGGTAGTCGCTGCCTGAGTTTGAACAACAGACGCTAGCTGGGCAATGGTAGAGTTCTGAAATAGGTCTCGAGGGGAGAAATACAGACCGGCTTGTTGAGCCCTAGCCACTGCTTGAATGACTAATATCGAATCTCCGCCGAGGGTAAAGAAGTTAGCGTCAATATCGACGGGCTGCTGGAGCAGAGTTTGCCAAATCTCGACTAGCTGAGCCTCTATCTCTGTAAGGGGAGCTGTGTTTTCGTCAAGATTCTTCCGTAAGATTGGCGCTGGCAGCGATCTTCGGTCCAACTTGCCGTTGGGCAATCGGGGGAGCTCCTGTAACGGAACATACAAGGCTGGAATCATATAGGTGGGAAGTATGTTTTGGAGATGCGATCGCAGAACTTCCACTGCTTCAGGCCATAAAACACACCCCCATTCTGATTCCACCCGCTGTTCCCATTTCAGATAGGCCACCAAGCGCTGATTGCCCTGATTATCTGTCCAGACACTCGCAACTGCCTGAGTAATCTCAGGATGCTGTAGCAGTGCCGCCTCAATTTCGCCAAGCTCAATGCGAAACCCACGCAACTTCACTTGGGCATCCATCCGACCCAGAAATTCAAGCTGCCCATCTGGTCGATACCGGACCCGATCCCCTGTTTTATAGAGCCTGTCCTTCTCTTTAGGCCCTGCGAAAGCATTAGGGATAAAACGCTCCGCCGTCAATTCTGGCCGCTGCCAATAGCCACGAGCTATGCCCTCCCCCGCTAAATGGAGTTCCCCTGGCATCCCAATCGGCACAGGATTAAGGCGATCATCTAGAATATATGCCTGCGTATTTGCGATAGGCTGACCAATCGGCACGACCTCTGTATCAGCTTCTAAGCCAATATAGGTTGAGTAGGTGGTATCCTCCGACGGACCATAGAGGTTAAAGACGTTCTCGATCGATTCCAGCTGGTAAAGCTGGTTGACTAGAATGGGTGGAATTGGCTCCCCAGCTAGATTAATCGTCGAAACATTTCGAGGAATTCCTTCCAGACTCATCAGCTCAGCAATGGCCGTGGGGACCGTGTTAATCAGCGTAATCGCTTCCTTTGCCGGTAGTTCAGGTACCTGGAGCACATCATCTGCCAGGATGATGGTGCCGCCGCTGCTAAGGGGAACAAAGAGTTCGAATACGGAAAGATCAAAGCAAATTGAAGTGGAAGCCAAAACCCCTGTAAGCTGCTCAGCAGAGAATGTAGCCTGGGCCCACTGAACCAAAGCAACAGGACTATGGTGTTCAATCGCTACCCCCTTGGGTCTGCCAGTACTGCCACTCGTGTAGATAATATAGGCCAGATTATCAGACTGCACTGTGATGGAGTCAGTCGGGGAAACGGTCTTGATGGGGACATCTAGAAAGACAATATGCAAGGGGTCTGACAGGGAAGCCGTAAACTCTCGATACTTTTGCTCTGTCAACACCACAAAAATCTGGGCATCCTCCAGAATGTAATTCAATCTGCTCATGGGATAGGTAGGATCCAGCGGCACATAGGCCCCACCAGCCTTAAGAATCGCTAAAATGGCCACCACCAAATCAACGGACCGGCCTAAACAAACCCCTACCCGAGATTCAGGTCCAATACCCAAAAATTGAAGATATTGGGCCATCTGATTCGCACGAGTATCCAGTTCCTGATAGGTGAACTGTTGGTTTTGAACCCTTAGGGCTGTAGACGTTGGCGTCTTCAAAACCTGCTGCTCAAAAAGATGATGCAAGCACAGTTCGCTGGAAGCAAAGGATAAGGGAACATTCCACTGGATCAGCTGTTGTCGTTGTCGTGGCGGGAGCAGCGGCAGTGCTGAAACAGTTGCTTGGGGCGTTTGGCTAATCGCCCCAAGCAAGGTACAGAAGGCTTCTGCCATGGATTCAATGGTGGCGGGAGCAAATAAGTCCTGACGATATTCAAATCTGCCCCTTAGGTGACCCTCATCCTCAGCCATAAAGAGGGTTAAATCGACCTTGGTAGTCGTACTCTCCAAGGCAACGGTTGACCAGCTTAAGCCATTAACCTCAGCTGCGAGCTGGTTAGCCTGGGCTTGCCAGACAAACATAACTTGGAATAAAGGTGAGTAACTCCAAGTTCGAGGAATATTGAGGGCATCAATCACCTGCTCAAAGGGAACATCTTGATGACCATAAGCATTTAATGCTGTCTCCCGAACCTGTTGAAGCAGCTCTACAAAAGACAGCCCGGCAGATAAGTGACTTCGCAGAACTAAGGTGTTGACAAACATGCCTACAATGCCTTCAAGAGCGGCCTGCGGGCGATGAGCAATCGGCGTCCCAACCACTAAATCAGTCGCACCACTGTATCGGTAGAGTAGCACTTTAAAAGCCGCTAATAGGGTCATAAATCGCGTGGTATTTTGCCCTTGACTCAGGTGTTTTAATGCACTGGCCTGCTCTGGCGCCAGGGTAAAGCGATAGCTACCCCCTGCAAACTGTTGTGTAGCTGATCGGGGGTAGTCCGTTGGTAGCGGCAACAAGGGGGGGGTATCCGCCAGCTGCTGTTGCCAATATCGGAGTTGGGCAGCCAGGTCGAGGGTCCGTTGCCAGGCTGCATAATCAACGTATTGCAGGGGGAGGGGCGGTAGTTTAACGGACTGTTGGGCCCGAAGTTGACCATAGACTGATACCAACTCCTGCACCAAAAGCCCTACAGACCAGGCATCCGCCACAATATGATGAATCACCAAAGAGACCACATGGGTTTGTGGGCCGACTTGAAACACCTGGACTCTTAACAGCGGAGCCGTTTTCAGGTCAAATGGGCGCTGAGCTTCAACCTGGAGCTGGTTATGAATGGTTTCTTCTGAGGCATTGGGTAGATGGGTATAGGCTACGGACAGCTTAACCTGAGGCATGATTACTAATTCAGCTGCCCCATCATTGGATCGAAAACAGGTTCGTAGCCCTTCATGGCGCTGGCAAAGAAGATTCAGACTTTCTTCCAGGAGGGAAAAAGAAAACTGACCTTCCAAGCAAACAGCAGCAGGAATATTGTAAAAACCGCTCTCTGGCTCTAGTTGGGCGAGGACCCACTGTCGTTGCTGGGCAAAGGATAGTGGCAACGCCTGTTCTCTTGAAACAGGTTGAATCAGTTGATCGGTCTCACCTTGAGCTGCATCAATGATCTGGGCCAAGTCAGAAAGGTGGGGAGACTCAAATAAAGCCCGCAAGGGTACTGTTACTTTAAATGCGGTTTGAAGCCTAGCAATCACGCGGGCTGCTAGCAATGAATGTCCTCCCAGGTCAAAGAAGTTGTCGTTGACGCTGATGGTAGGGTGGTTTAAGACTTCAGCCCAAATTTGGGCGAGCTGCTGTTCCGTCTTTGTTCGAGGTGGGATGGTCCCCTCATCGTTGTGAGCTGATACGGGAGCCGGTAAAGCTTGACGGTCGATTTTGCCATTGGGCGTCAGTGGAAACTCAGTTAGCCAAACATATATGCTGGGAAGCATGTAAGCTGGTAATTGCTGACTGAGGAACTGACGAACGGTCCCAGAGGCCAAACCATTATTCCCTAGAACCTTACAATAGGCGACTAATTGGGAGTCATCTCCGGCCAGGATAACTAGCGCTTGCTCGATATGGTCATGGCTGAGCAGAACGGCTTCAATTTCTCCTGGATCAATGCGGAATCCACGCAGCTTAATTTGGTGATCAAACCGACCCAGATAGTCTAGAGTTCCGTCTGCACGATACCGTACACGATCGCCCGTCCTGTAGAGCCGAGTGTCGCTAATGTCTTGACCAGAAAGAAACCGTGCTGCTGTCAGGTCTGAGCGATGCCAATATCCAGGACTTAGACCCGCACCACTAATATAGAGTTCACCAGGAATACCAATGGAAACAGGCTGTTGCTGTGGATCAAGCACATGGAACTGGGTGTTGTGAATCGCACCACCAATGGGAACAGTCATTAATTCCACGGCATCGACCTGGAGGGCACCTGACCAGATCGTGGTTTCAGTGGGACCATACATGTTCCACAGCTGATTGCAGCGGGGCAGCAGATCTTGAGCGAGGGTTGAATCTAGGGCTTCGCCACCGCAAAGAATTTTGAGATTAGCGTTTCCTTCCCAACCTGCTTCGATCAGTAATCGCCAAGTGGCCGGAGTCGCCTGCATGACGGTAATGTCATCAACAGCAATTTGCATGATCAGACGACTAGCATCACAGACGATTTCAGTACTAGCGATGGCCAATCGAGCCCCTACCGTTAGGGGTAGTAGCAGCTCTAAAGTCGCAATATCAAAAGCGACCGTGGTCACCGCTAGCAAAGTATCCTTAGCTGTAATACCGGGGGCATGGGCCATTGAGGTCAGTAGGTTAACCAGACTGCGATGACAAATCGGAACGCCTTTCGGTTTGCCAGTACTCCCACTGGTGTAGATCATGTAGGCCAAGTCATCTGGCCTAATCGGAACGACAAGATTGTCTAAGGCGTGCTGCTCAATCTGGGCTGGTACAGCTTTGAGATCAACCCTTTGAAGATGCGCAGATGCGTCTGGTAATTCTATTCCAGCGTCAGATGAAGCCAAAAAGAATGCCGCACCCGAATCTGCTAGCACATATTGCAGGCGTTCAGCGGGATGACTGGGGTCAAGGGGGATATAGATCCCTCCACACTTCAAAATGGCCAGGATAACGATTACAAGGTCAGGTCCCCGATCGAGGGCAAAAGCAATACGGCTGCCGGGGTCCGCCCCTAAACTTTGGAGATAACGAGCTACTTGGTTAGCTCGCTGATTCAAATATTGGTAAGTCCAAGGTGTTTCAGGGGTAACAAACTGGGAGAAAATTTGATCCGCGTGACTATGATCAACTGAGAGGGCGATCGCATCTCCTTTCTTTTCAACCTGGGCCTCAAATAATTGGTGGGCATTAATTGCTGGAATGGCTTCTTCAGTCTGGTTCCATGCTGCTAGGGTCTGCTGTTCAGCTGTGGTTAAAAGGGGTAATTGACAAATTTCTGCATTTGGTTGAGCCACAATTCCCTGAAGCAAAGTTTCAAAATGCCCCACCATTCGGTCAATGGTGCTGGCTGAAAATAAATCGGTATTGTATTCAAACACCCCTGTTAACCCAGACTCGGTTTCGTACATGTCCAAGCTCAGGTCAAAGCGAGACGCGTTATTGGTCAATTCCAATGCCGTCACTGTTAAGTCTGGAAGCGTCAAGGCCGTTTTAGGAGTGTTATGGAGAATAAACATCACCTGGAACAGAACGTTATGGCTGAGCTGGCGATCGATTTGGAGCGCATCCACCACTTGCTCAAACGGAATATCTTGGTGAGCATAGGCTTCCAGTGCCGTGCTTTTGATTTGCATTAAGAGCTGCACAAAGCTCAGATCTGGCTCAACTTGACTGCGAAAAACTAGGTTATTAACGAACAAGCCAATTAAAGTCTGGAGTTCTGCCCGATCTCGATTGGTCACCGTCGATCCCACCAAGATATCGACTTGGTTCGTGTAGCGATAGAGCAGCACCTTAAACGCTGCTAACAGCGTCATAAATAGCGTGGTTTGATGCTTTTGGGCCAGAGTTTCCAATCCGATGGAGAGATCCGATGCCAGAGCAAAGTGCCGTCGCGCCCCTTTGAATGTTTGCACTGCGGGTCGAGGGTAATCGATAGGCAGTTGTAACACAGACGGCGGATTTGCCAGCTTCTGAAGCCAATAATCAAGCTGTGTTTGGAGTTGTTGCTGCTCATGCTGCCACACCGCATAGTCCGCATACTGGATCGGTAAAGGGGGCAGGGGGGAGGGTTTTCCGGTCGACAATGCGGGATAGAGCAGCGCAATTTCCTGCATCAGCACTCTTAGCGACCAGTAATCAGCCACAATGTGATGTACCGTCAGGGCGAGAACATGATCGCCCTCGTTAAGGCGCAGCAGTTGACAGCGCAGCAGCGGCCCCGTCGCTAGGTCAAAGGGCTGAGCAACAAGGGATTTTAGGTGGGCCGCAAAGGCTTTCGTTAATGGTTCGCTATCTTTACCCGCTAGATCAACCTCGACCTCAATGATGGGTAAATCGATAGATAAATGGGCTTCAACAACTTGTAATGGTTCACCTTGCTGATCAATAAACCGGGTGCGCAAAATTTCATGGCGGGCCACAATCTCATTCAGACATCGCTGGAGTAGATCCACCTGCAGGGGGCCTTGAAGTCGAATGGCGCCTGGAATGGTGTAGACGGTCTGTCCCGGTCCCAATTGGTCAATAAACCAGAGTCGCTGCTGAGAAAAGGCAAGGGGAAATGTTTGCGGTGCTGGAGAAGAAGATGGGCCTTCACCCTGTCTCTGGATCAGTTTGGCTAAAAGCTGGCGCTTTTCCTGTGGAGATAGTCGGGTTAAATCAGGAGCTGGGCTCATCGGGCAACCTCCTAACTCTCATCGGTGAGCAGTTGGGCCAATAAATCATCCACGGCTTCGTTAGACAGGTCATCAACTCTTAGGGTGGATGCAGCCATTTGCCGTGGGACAGGCTGAATGGTTTGAGAGGCTTGAGACGGGCTCTCTTGCTGGGCAGCAATAACGAGCTGAGCCTGGGTTGCAGGAGTCATGGCCCCGAATAATTGGACAAAACTCAGGTCTACGGCAAAAACCTGTTGAAGTTGTGACAGGAGCTGCATCGCGGACAGGGAATGTCCTCCCACCTCAAAGAAGTTGTCGTGGATACCTACTGATTCAATCTCTAGGAGGGTTTGCCACAGCTCTACAATGGTGGCCTCAGTGGGCGTGGTGGGTGCAACATATTCAGCGGTGGTCCCGATTGTCGGTCTTGGCAGTGCTTGGCGATCAACCTTACCGTTTGCGGTTAGTGGAATTGCCTCCAACAACTGATAGCGAGTGGGCACCATGTAGCTGGGTAGGCTGTGACTCAAGTGGGTTCTCAGGGTATCGGTGATTGAGGTCTGACGAGGCGGACGACTAACGGCCATCCACTGCTGAGACCATCTGGGGTCAATGGCACCACCTATCAGAGCATGGAGGGGTTGCTGTTGCTCACTAAGCTGGAGCGTTTGCTGGAGAGCTGTGGGGTTAAACCCACCAATCGGGCAAAGACCCAACTCAAAACCAGGTGCAGATTCCATCAGCAGCTGCCCCATATAGCCAGTTTCGATGAGGCAAAAGTCACGGGCTTGATCGCCGTAGACAGGTTCAATGGCTGCCATTTCGGCAACCAGGAAAAGACTAAAGGCGCTGTCACTGTGAAGCTGCTGGTGGGGACCGTAGAGATCCAATCTAGCGGTTGCCGAGGACAGTGTTACCAGCCGATGCTCCTGTGGTTGGTAGTAGTACCAGCCCGCAGCTAAATCTGCGACCCGCTCTGAATTAACGTGGAGATAGGTTTGAATTGGGTAGAGACTTCCCGCAGAAGCATAGCGATACTTGGGGAGGGGAGCGTTAGGAATGGTGTGAGATCGCAACCCCGCTAAAAATCCACTCAACGCTGCTAGGGAAATAGGTTGATCTAAAAACTGACGATGGCTTTGCCGCGTCAATACATCTTCTGCCGCTGGAGACGGCAATTTGATACTGTCTTCCCCAGGCAGATCGCGACGGAGACCCAACTGCTGCTGCTTAAACGCTAGTTTTTCTAGCGGCTGATTCAATGAATGGGTTCCTACTTTTGGCACCACATAAGCCACCAGCTCAGAACCGACGCCATTCACCACAGCTGATTCAATTGCAGGGTACTGCTGCAGAGCCGATTCAATTTCACCCAGCTCAATCCGGTACCCGTTAATCTTGACCTGAAAATCTTCGCGACCCAAAAACTCCAGGGTACCTTCAGCCCGATAACAGCCTAAATCTCCGGTTTTATACAACCTTGGATAGGTGTCGTTCTGTTTACGTTCTAAGCAGGGATTGGCGATAAACCGCTCTGCAGTTAATTGAGACTGTTGCCAATAGCCCTGGGCTACCCCCACCCCACCGATGTAAAGGTGGCCAGGCACCCAAGGAGGACAGGGGGTCAGATTCTCGTCCAGGACATACCAGCACTGATTGGAGAGGGGACGACCGTAGGGAATACTGCGCCAGTTGGGCTCAACGGTTTCGATGGGATAGAAGATCGACCAGATCGAAGCTTCCGTTGCCCCGCCTAGACTGATGAGTTGGGCCTCAGGACAAATTCTCTTAAACTGTTCAGGCAGGGTTAGGGGAATCCAATCACCACTGAGGAGCGCTAGCCGTAGCATAGTGCTTGTATTTGCCGTTTCTAGCTCAGACAACAGCAATTGCATCAATGCTGGCACCGAGTTCCAAATGGTAATCTGATGCTCAACCAGAAGTTGCTGCCAGTGCGCTGTATTTCGAACCTGCTCTGCAGCGGGCATGACTAAAGTAGCCCCAGCCGCTAGAGTGCCAAAGATATCGTAGACGGACAGATCAAAACTGAGGGAAGAAAGGGCAAAGATGCGATCGCCCTTGATCACTTCAAACCGCTGATTGATATCCAAGATTGTATTAACCGCGCCCCGATGGTCAATCATGACGCCCTTGGGTGTGCCCGTCGAACCAGAGGTATAGATGACATAGGCCAAATCCGTTGGTGCTTGATTTACCTGCCAAAGTCGCTGACTGTCCTCAACCATCTGTAGGGTTACTGGAATTTGGGTAAGGTCAGCAGGCCAGTTTGTCGTTACATCAGTGGTTAGGATAATCTCGGCAGCGGTATCTGAAACAATTTGCCAGCGCCGCTCTTGAGGTAGTGTAGGATCAATCGGAACATAAGCAGCGCCAGCCGTGAGAATACTCAAGACCGCAACCACCTGCTGCCAGCCTTTTGCCATTGAAACGGCGACGACTTGGTTCGGCGTTACGGTAAGCTGCCCAGCCAAAGCCTGGACCTGTTGGGCCAATTCGCCGTAGGTGAGCGTCCGTTCTGGGGTGATCACTGCCGGATGATCTGGCTGCTGTAGGGCCTGCCGGAAAAACAGGGTGTGCAGCAGCGTATCATCTGTTGTCAGTTCGCCATCGGTCTGGTTGAGAGCCGCAACATGTTCGGTGGGGGCAAGCTGGGGCAGCGTCTGCCAAGCGGCATCATCTGTGGTGAGCTGCAGCAGCAGTTGACGATAGGCGGTAAACATTTGGTCCAGCATCCCGGCGGGGAAAAGGGCTGCGATCGCATCCCAGTTAAACACCAGCGCTCCATCAATTTCTGAAACCTGATGGTCAAGGTAGACCTGGGACGTTTGGCTGATGCTAAAGACCGTTTCAGTCTGCCAGGCTCTGTTGACCGGGTCTGGAATCGCCTGATTCAGGGTACTGGTAAACACCACTGGCATCAGGGCACCAGGACTGCGATTTTGCTGACGAGCCAACTCACGCAATACCTGAACGCCACTCACGGCCCGATGATCGAGGTCATTCCAAAGCTGAGTCTGTAGTTTTTGAGCACGGGTAACAAAAGAATCGGTTTCTCCGTTATCCACCGCTAGCAGTAGGGATGCGGTAAAGTCACCCACCAGACGGTTCACCTCGGGATGAGCAGAATGACGATTAAAGAGGGTCAAATTAAGGGTGAACTGAGGCTGACGACTCCAGGTCGCCAACACCTCAGCAAAGGCTGCCAGCACTAAGCCGGAAGGCGTTAGGCTGGCCCGAAAAGCCTTCTGCTTGAGCTGCTCCCACTGTTCGGGTTCTAAACGACCACTGCGCCGTTCAAATCGAGGTGACTCGACCTGGCTAGGTGCCATGGTCAAGGGCAGGTCAGGGGCAGGGGGAAGCTCGGGCAGACGCTGTTGCCAATAGTCCCAGGCGTGCTGGTAGGCAGCCGTATCCCTAAACGCATGCTCCGCTATTACATAGTCTCGGAAGCTTACGGTAAGTGGCGGCAGACTTTGTCCCTGAAGCAATTGTGACAGTTCTAGACCTAGAAGCTGGAAGCTCCAGGCATCCCCAATCAAGACGTCGAAGCTCACAAAGAACCGAATCTTGTCGTCATTGAGCTGGGCAGCTTCGATCTGAAATAGCGGCCATTGCTCTGGGTTGAAAACCTGATGGGATAGGCGATCGCGTAACTCCCGTAGTGCTGGCTCAGCTGCGCCCGTCCGTAAATCTGTCACCGCGATAGCATACCGAGACACCTGGGGTAGGATTTGCTGCTGCCCATCTGGATTCACGACCGCCCGCAGCATATCGTGACGCTCAATTAATTCATTCAGAGCTACCTCAACTTGAGGCACCGTCAATCCCGTGACTTCAATCTCTCGGTAGCCGTGGGTGCCAATATTGCCCAGCTCAAAGGCTTGCGCTCGCCCTAGCCAGTATGCCTGTTGAATATCCGTAAGGGGAAAGGGTTGATGGCGCTGTGTTAGATCAACCGTTAAGGGTGGCCGAGCGTTAGCCTTAGCTTGAGCGCCATCATGCTCAATTTGAGTCGCTAAACCTGCGATTGTTGGCGTCTGAAATAGCATCCGCAGAGGAATCTTCCGTTCCAAGGCTGCTTCTGCCTGGGCCACGATTTGAATGGCCAGCAGCGAATGCCCGCCCAGCTCAAAGAAGTTATCATGAATGCCGATGCGAGATTGCTGTAAAACCCCCTCCCAGACCTTTGCTAGGGCAGTTTCTGTTGCAGAACGCGGAGCCACATAGATACCGCGCGGTTGCGTTTCGGGTTGCGGTAAGGCCCGCCGATTAATTTTGCCATTGGGCAACTGAGGTAGAGTCTCTAGCTCCATCCACAGGGTAGGAACGAGGTATGCAGGCAATTGCTCCGTTAACGCAGTCCGTAGCGCTTCAATTAAACTTGGTTCAGTCGCGCCCGAGTTCTTGGGGACCACATAGGCCACCAGTTGCTTATCCGTCTCACCGTGGGCAATAACCACCGCATCTTGGACGTCAGGGTGTTGCCGTAAAGCCGTTTCTACCTCTCCAATCTCAATTCGAAAGCCACGAATTTTTACCTGATGATCAAATCGTCCCAGGAATTCAAGCTGCCCATCAGGACGATAGCGGACACGATCGCCTGTTCTATAAACCTTGGCACCGCCCGTTGTCTCAATCAGATCCTGTACAAAGGATGTTTCGGTCAATTCAGAGCGATTGAGATAGCCCCGTGCCAGTCCGGCCCCACCTAGATACAGCTCTCCCACCACGCCCACTGGAACAGGCTGTTGGTAACGGTCTAAAACATAGGCTTGGGTATTGGCAATGGGGCGACCAATGGGTACCGGAGCAGCTGAGACGGTTTCGTTGTTCAGCGCTGCACAGGTGGAATAGGTGGTGTCTTCAGACGGACCGTAGAGGTTGTAAATGTGTTGAATATGGGGGAGCTGCTGAAGTTGCTGGACTAGGGTCCCTGGCAGTGCTTCGCCCGCTAGGTTAACGGTTTGTACCGAGGTCGGTAAGGCCCCCACCTTGAGGAGTTGATTGAGAACGCTGGGCACCGTGTTGATGAGGCTAACGTTGGTTACCACCGATAAATCTGGTAAAGCTAAAGCATTCTCAACTAGGACGATGCGCCCCCCCCAACTGAGGGGCACAAACAGTTCAAAAACGGACAGGTCAAAACAAATCGAGGTTGCTGCCAAAACGCCGGAAAGTTCCTCTACTGAAAACTGCTCCTTGGCCCAGTGCAGGAGGGTAACGGTACTGCGATGTTCAATGGCAACGCCCTTCGGTCGTCCGGTGGAACCTGAGGTATAGATCACGTAGGCCAGGTGATTGGGGGTAGATAATGGTTCTAAATTTTCTGTGCCCGTGAGATCAGACAGTTGGTCAAGATCAATAACGTGAAGGGGATGGTGAGTGTCTAGGTCAACTTTCTCCCCTTGAGTTAATAAAATAGGAATGTTAGCGTCTTCCACAATAAAGACCAGTCGTTCCCCAGGATAGGCCGGATCGAGAGGCACATAGGTACCGCCTGCTTTCAGAATGGCTAACAACGCCACTACCATCTGGCAGGAGCGGTCCATGCAGACTCCCACCCGCGTTTCGCAACCGACGTCTAAAGATCGCAGATAATTAGCTAACCGATTCGCTTGGCAATTAAGGTCAGCGTAAGTGAGGGCCGTTTGACTTTGAGTGAGCGCGATCGCCTCCGGCGTTTTTTTGGCCTGGGCCTCAAAAAGCTGATGGATGCAGTCATCCTTCGGGTAATCGCGCTCGGTCTGATTCCAGTCGATCAGAATCGTCTGTTGTTCCACAGCACTCAAGAGGGGCAGATCCGTCAGCCTTTGGCTGGGGTCAACAACAATGCCGGCTAGGAGGGTCTGAAAATGGCCGACCATTTGCTCAATGGTTCGCGAATTAAACAAATCGCGGTTATACTCCACCTGACCTGTAATGCCTTGATCCGTGTCCTGAAGGTTAAATCGAAGCTCGTACTTTGCCTGATTGTCTTCCAGAGGATAGCGCTCCAGGGTCAGCCCCTCTAACTGCATGGGCTGTACCTTCACCTGTTGCAGATCCAGCTTCACCTGAAATAAGGGCATCATCTGACTGAGGTGTCGTTCCGGATTAATCACCTCCACCAGTTTCTCGAAGGGAAGATCCTGATGGGCCAATCCTCCTAATACGGTTTCTCGAACAGTCTGTAGCAGGTCGCTAAACCGAGGATTCTCCGATAAGTCGCTGCGAAAAACCAGTGTATTAACCAGTAAACCAATCAGCCCCTCAGTTTCCGCACGATCGCGATTGGCAATTTCACTCCCCACCACGATGTCATCACTCCCCGTGTAGCGATGGAGAAGTACCTTAAAGGCCGTTAGCAGTAGCGTAAACAGCGTTACTTGGGACTGGCTGGCCAGTGCCTTCAGTTGCTCTGAGAACTGAGGAGAAATCGTTAGGGGAAGCTGGGCTCCTTGGTAGGTGGCTACGGAACCATAACTGCGATCGCGGGGCAAATCCAGAACGGGCAACTCACCGTCAAGCTGGTTGGTCCAATAGTCAATTTGGGCCTGAAGTTTGTCCCCCTGAAGCTGTTGACGCTGCCAAATTGCCCAGTCAGCATACTGGATGGGTAGCGATGGGAGGGGGGATGACTGCCCCTGAGTGAAGGCTTTGTATAGAATCGTCATTTCCCGTAGGAAGACCATCACCGACCAGCGATCGCTAACGATGTGATGGGTTGCCAGCACCAGCAGGTGAGTTTCAGTATCAACTTGAAGTAATGCCGTTCGCAGGATTGAGCCAGTCAGGTCAAAGGGCGCTTGAGTTAGGGCTTGAATCTTGGCCTCAGCCGCTGCCTGCGGATCTGCGGCTGAACGATAATCAATCACCGTGAGTTCCCTAAAAACAGGTGGATCAATGATCTGTTCAGGTTGACGATCGCCCTCGTCTTGAATAGAAAGCTGGAACCGGGTGCGGAGGGTTTCGTGGCGTTCTACTACCGTGTTGAGGCTTTTTTCTAGGGCAGGGATATTGAGGGGTCCCTGGAGCTTCAAGACACTGGCAACGTTGTAGGCTTTATTGTCTGGGGCTAGCTGCTGTACAAACCACAATCGCTGCTGGGCAAAGGATAGCGGTATGGATTGTTGGGGAGATCGACTGGGAATGTGGTTGGCGGCTGGATTTTGCAACCCCTTTTTCGCCAGCTTCTGCTCGAATAGAGCGCGCTGTTCTGGGGTTAGAGAAGCAAGCTGTTGATAGAACTTACTCATGAGTTCCTCCCGCTAGTTGCGCCTGGACTTCTTCACTGGATAAGTTCTTTACTTCTTCTAGTAGTGAGGCCATCTCCCTTAGATCATCAGCCGGGGGGAGCTGCTCCGCAATCACTGCTGCGATACCGGCGACAGTGGGGGACTCAAACAATAGGTTGCGCATTTCCACCTCAACCGGGAAGGCCTCTCGCAGCCGAGCGATCACCTGAATCGCCAGTAAAGAATGCCCCCCTAAATCAAAGAAGCTATCGTGGATGCCCACCTGCTCAAGCCCCAGCAAATCTTGCCAAATGGCGGCAATGGTCTTCTCCACTTGATTACGGGGAGCGACGTAGGCGGTCACAATCTGAGGGCGGTGATGCCCTTTCGCCTCTGGTGTGGAGGTCTCCAGACGAGGGACTGCATGAATCCACTGGTCAATCCGAGCCTGGAGCGTACCTTTAGAAACAATAATTTGGCCAGGTCGGGCCTGAGTCAGGATGCGTTCGGTTGCCGTCCACACCTCTGTACTGGTCAAGGCAAATTCTGACAAGACACTCCCCCAGCCTGTTGCCGTTTCTCCATCGGACCATGCATCCCAGTTGATGCTGAACCAAGGGCAATTGGAGTGCTGGTTTTGCTGAATAACAAAGGTATCGATGAAGTGGTTTGCTCCCGCGTAGGCGGCAAGACCGATGCCGCCAATGACAGAGGAGAGGGAGGACTGGACACAGCAGAAGTCTGGAGTAAAATCTTCTAGGGCCTGTGCTAAATTTTGCAGGGCCTGCACTTTGGTCTGTTCGCAGTAGGACCAATGATCGGCTTTCAATAAGGCGATCGGGGCAGCGGATTGTTCGTTCGTGGTTGGGCTACTAAAAAAGACACCGTTGATGGTCCCTAATGTTTCTGCAGCTTTTGCGAGTGATGCCTGTAACGCCTCTGCCTGGTTTAAATCAATGGATAGCGTAAGAACTTCGGTTGCTCCTAGCTCTAGGAGCCTATCTTGCTCCGCGTTAACAGATGCCGTTGAGTCAAGGAGGACAATTTTGGCCTGGTAATGGGTCGCTAGGGCCTGGGCCCATACGCTCCCGAGGCCCTGCTTAAAGTCTCCGACAATGGCATAAACACCGTGCGATCGCAACTTTAAAGACTTCTGTAGATTACCCTTCACAGGTAGGGATTGAAATTTTTGCCACCAACAATGACGACCCCGATAGGCGGTTACTGCCGCTGGTTCAGTAACCTGCAACTCTTGCCACAGGGTCTGAGCAAGATGAGGGATGGCTTCCAGGGTAACTAGCAGATCAACCTGACGACAGCCAATGTGAGGATATTCTTGGCTAACGACTTGGCACAGTCCCTGAACGATGGACGGCTCAACCTGTAGTGTTTCGCTCCCCACCACATCGTAAGTCGCCGTCGTAACAACCGTGATCTGGAGGGGGGTAGACTGTGTACTCCAGGTTTGCAGCAGATTGAGCAACGCCATAAATCGGTGCTTAGGTTCGCGATCCAATGGCCAAAGATAGACAATCGCCGTCGGCGTCATTTCCCGCAGATTCAGATCGTCAAGAAGCTGCCGATAACTGTCGGCAGACTCACTGACATCAAACTGCCGATATCCAGTTTGCTCGAAGGTGTGACCGGGCTTAACAGTAAACACATCTTGCCCCGTCTGTTCAATCTTCTGAGCGAGGGTTTGCCCCAAACCCAACTCATCCGCAAAAATTAACCAGCGGGGACGTTCCCCAGGTTCCAGCATCTGCGGGACTTGCCCTTCGATGCGCTGCCAACTGGGGCGATAGAACCAATGGGTGGGATCGGCTTCTAAGGTGATGGTGGCGGACTTCGATTTTGACAGTGCGGTGTTGAGCGAGGTATCGAGATCTACCCAATAACGCTGACGCTCGAAAGGGTAGGTGGGTAAAGGAACCCGGCGATGTTGTTCTGTTTGAAGCTGATCCCAAGCAACGGAGACCCCAGCAGACCAGACTTGCCCTGCAGCAGTGAAAAGTTGCTGTAGGTCTGCACCCACTTTGGCTGCTTTGGGATGAGGCAAGCTAGAGGCGGTTGGAGCCTGAACCGAAGCTGAGAAATGTTGACGGGTGAGAGTGGTGAGAGTTTGTCCCGGACCAACCTCTAGGAAAACCGGCTCTGCAAGCTGCAGGAGTTCGGTGACTCCCTCACTGAAGTGTACGGTCTGTCGAGCCTGCCGTCCCCAATAGCCAGGGTCAGTGGCCTCTTCAGGGGTGATCCAAGTCCCCGTTACGTTGGAGATAAAGGGGATTGTCGGTGGACTAAGGTTTGCTTTACCCACTGCAGCCACAAAGGGGGCAATCATCAGCTCCATCAACGGGGAATGGAAAGCGTGGGAGGTGTGAAGGCGGCAGCAGCTAATGTTGCTTTGCTGAAGTTCGACCTGGAAGGTGGCGATCTCAGCTTCGCTGCCCGACACCACACACAGTTGCGGGCCATTGGTGGCGGCTAAGGTCAAGGCGTCTTTCAAACGAGGACGTATGTCTGCTGGTGCCAGCGCAACGGATAGCATAGCTCCATGAGGCTGTTGCTGCATTAATTGCCCTCGCCAGGTCACCAGTCGCAAGGCTGTTTCAAGGTCAAATACGCCTGCTAAACAGGCGGCAACATATTCCCCAATGCTGTGACCCAGCATGGCTTTAGGCCTCAGCCCCCAATGTTGCCACAGCTGAGCCAAAGCGTATTCAACGGCAAACAGGGCGGGTTGAGTGTATTGGGTTTGGATGATCCGTTTTTCTGAGGCCAGTATTTCCAGCAGTGAGTGATCTAGTTCCAGGAGAGCTGCGCACTGATCCAAAACCTGTCGAAAAATCGGTTGGGTTTCGTATAGCCCCTTTGCCATATTCGGGTACTGACTTCCCTGACCTGGGAAGAGGAAAATAGGGGTCGGTTGTTCTTTGCTAAGTTGGACTGCAGGTACCTTCAGTTGAGTGATGGCATCGGTGATCTCGTTGCAGACCACAGCGCGGCGATAGGGAAAAGCTCGTCGTCCCATTTGCAAGGTCCAAGCCACATCAGCCAGAGAGAGGTCTGGAGTGGCGTCCAAATGTCGAACTAGATTATTGCTAGCAGTCTCCAGGGCTGTAGGAGTTTTTGCGGACACAATCAACAGTTGCGGGTGTGCAGTAGCTTGAGGAGATGGAACTGGTGCTTCTTCAAGGACAACATGGGCATTGGTTCCCCCAATGCCAAAGGAGCTGACCCCCGCTCGACGGAAACTACCATTGCGAGTCCAACGCGTCAGGGTTGTATTGACGTAAAACGGACTGTTGTTAAAGTCAATGTTGGGGTTTGGCTCTTGAAAATGGAGACTGGCTGGAATCTGTTGATGCTTAAGGGCCAAAACTGTTTTGATCAGTCCGGCAATGCCAGCAGCAGCATCTAAATGGCCAATGTTGGTCTTTACCGAACCGAGGGCACAGAACTCAGTTTGATCGGTATTAAATGCCTGAGTCAGGGCTGCGAGTTCGATGGGGTCACCCAGATCCGTTCCTGTGCCGTGGGCCTCAATATAGCTGATGCTGTCAGACTCAACTTCGGCCATGGTTTGGGCAGCTTGAATCACGGCTTTCTGGGCCTCAATGGAGGGAGCCGTATAGCTGACCTTCTTGGCCCCATCATTGTTAATGGCAGATCCCTTAATCACTGCCTCAATGGTGTCACCCTCCTTGAGGGCTTCTTCTAAACGCTTCAGGACCACAATGCCAACGCCATTGCCACCGACGGTTCCGTCTGCCTTGGCATCGAAAGCGCGACAGTGACCATCGGCTGCGTAGATACTGCCTGCCTGGACCCGGTAACCCAGTTGCTTAGAAATTGCGACTCCACCCGCAAGGGCAAGGTCACATTCACCGCTGAGTAGGGCTTGTCCTGCTAAATGAACAGCTACCAGCGAAGAAGAACAGGCAGTTTGGACATCTAAACTTGGCCCCTGCAGGTTCAGTTTATAGGAAACGCGAGTGGTCAAAAAGTCCTTATCGTTGGAAATAAATAGCTCATAGGGACTGATATGATCACGAATATTAGGATTAGCGTAGAGATTGAGGAGATATCCATTCATACCTGCGCCGCCGTAAACCCCAATACTGCCCCTAAAGCGCTCTGAGTCGTATCCAGATGTCTCTAACGCCTCCCAGGCCGTTTCTAAGAAGATGCGCTGCTGCGGATCCAGCAGTTCAGCTTCGCGAGGGCTATACCCAAAGAAGGCGGCATCAAATTGATCGGTATCAGCTAAAACGCCGCCCACTTTTACATAGTTCGGATCCGCCAAGGCCTCTGGGGTCACCCCTTGAGCTAGTAGGCGGGCTTCATCAAGCGGTCCAATTGATTCAACGGATTGGGTGAGGTTGTGCCAAAATTCAGAGATCGAAGCCGCACCTGGGAAGCGACCTGCCATTCCAATAATGGCGATTTCTAAACCTGTAACCGATTGCTGAACAGAGGTCATTGGGCACCTCCCACCTGAGCCGCATTCCGACGTTGTTGGAGTCGTTGCTTGAGGCGCTGTTTGCCTGTTGCTAAAGCAACCGTTCGGTCCGATGATTCGGGTCCTTCGCTCTGCTGAGCACCAATAAAGGTTGCCAGGGTGCTGATGGTGGGATAGCTAAACAGGTCCATGAGAGACAGTTCAACGCCGAGTCTTTGCCGAATCTGAATTTGGGCATTGACCACCAGCAACGAATGACCTCCCACCTCAAAGAAGTTGTCGTAAATGCTAATGGCATCCCGCTGCAGCAGCGATCGCCAGATTTCCGCCAGAGTCGTTTCTATCGAGGTTTGAGGCTGATGATCCTGAGCCACGGTTGAGGTCATCGGTCTAGGGAGAGCCTTGCGGTCCACCTTGCCATTGGGGGTCAGGGGAAAGGCCTCTAGAATTTGATAGACACTTGGAACCATGTAGGGTGGAAGCAATGTACTCAGATGAGAACGCAACGTTGGTTCAAGGGGCTCAAGTTCTTGATTGGCTGGCGTGACGTAGGCGACCAGGCGCTGGTCGTTGGGTGTTCCCCCCAGAATGACAACCACAGCTTGAGAGATCGATGCATGGGTTGCGATCGCAGCCTCAATTTCACCCAGCTCGATCCGATAGCCGCGCAGTTTAGCCTGCTGATCAAATCGACCTAAATAATCCAGTGTTCCATCTTCGCGGTAGCGGACACGATCGCCCGTCCGATATAACCTTGGGAATTGGCCCGTCTCATCCAATGGATTGGGTATAAATTTCTCCGCCGTCAGTTCAGAACGATGCCAATATCCTGGAGCCAGCCCCTTGCCACCAATGTAGAGTTCACCAGTAACACCAATGGGGACCGGCTGCTGCTGGCGATCAAGGACATAGAATTGTGTGTTATCAATCGGAGCACCAATGGGAACTGTACCAAGTGACAGATGTTCTTTAGATAGAGATAAGGCACTTGACCAGATAGTTGTTTCTGTTGGTCCGTAAACATTCCAAACCTGCTCAGCAGAGTTGAGGAGCCGCTGGGCTAGTTCTATATCTAATGCTTCACCACCACAGAGCATTCTCAGTCCACTATGACCACTCCAACCACAGTTGACCATCAATCGCCAGGTTGCTGGCGTAGCCTGCATGAGGTCCACTCCATAGGTGTCCAAATGGGCGATCAACTGATGGCCATCCCGCACCATCTCATCGCTGGCTAACAGCAAACGGGCGCCACTGATCAGTGGTAAGAATAGCTCCAGTGCAGCAATATCAAAGGACAGCGTGGTAACGGCCATAAATGTATCGCGGCTGCAGATATCCAGCCGATCAGCCATCGCACTCAACAGATTACTGAGATTTTGATGTTGGATGGGGACCCCCTTGGGTTGGCCGGTACTCCCGCTGGTGTAAATCAAATAGGCGAGGTCGTTGGGTGTGATTGAGGGATGGGGCGTGGTCGTGGGCTGCTGCTGAATATCGGCATCAACGAGACTTAAATTAATGATGTGGGAGGTTAGATCCAGCGCTATCGTTTGGGTGTCGGCATGGCAAATAATCCCATCGAGACCTGCATCCATCGCCATGTACTGCAGTCGGGCTGTAGGGAAGGTGGGATCTAGAGGCACATAGGCACATCCAGCTTTCAAAATTGCCAGTAAGGCCACCACCATATGCATGGAGCGGTTGACACACAGACCGATCAGCGACCGCGAGCTAATCCCCTGTGCGATCAAATAATGTGCCAGTTGATTGGCTTGCTGGTTTAACTGTCCATAGCTGAGGGATTCACCCGCAAAAATCACGGCCGTATTTTCAGGGTATTGGTCGGCTTGGTGGGCAATTGCGGCAGGAGCTGACTTCTGAGCAACCTCTGTAACTCTAGCGCTACCAAACAGACTGAGTTGCTGTTGCTCTTTAGATGTGAGCAGCCTAAGATCCTGCAGACGACCATGGACAGACTGAAGCATCTGACTGAGAACGGACTGAAAATGAACCAGGAGCCGTGAGATCGCTCCTTCAGTGAATCGCTGCGCATCGAACAGTAGCTTCAACTGCAGCGTGTCAGTCAATGTCACAAACAGCATGAGTGGATAGTGGGTTTGCTCAACTACATCCACATCTAGTAGTGCTAACCCGCCACTGCTCTGACGAGGCTCAATGGGATAGTTCTCAAACACCACAACACTCTCAAACAGCGGCACATTGTTAGGAATGTCGCTAACGGCACGAATTTCAACCAGTGGCGTATATTCATAAGGCTGGATGGCCAATTGCTGGATCTGAAGCTGCTGCATACAGGGAATCAGTCGCTGCTCAGATGGGACCTGAACCGCCATCGGCAATGTATTAATAAATAACCCCACCCGATGTTCTGCCATGGGTAGCGTGCTGGGCCGGCCGGAGCAAGCTAAACCATACAGCACGGACTCATCACCGCTATAGCAGCTGAGAAGTTTAGCCCAGACTCCCTGAACAACACTACTGAGGGTGAGGCGATGCTGTTGGGCAAAGGATCTGAGCTGTTGCGTCTGCTCAATGGTCCAGGTCAATAGTTGGGTTTGAGACTGGATGACGCCTTGGGGGGAGGGGCCTCGATCAATTCCTAGAGATGTCGGTGCCGTGATACCCGTTAACTGTGCTCGCCAAAATTGTCGCGCTTGCACTAAATCTTGCTGCTGTAACCAACCAATATAATCCCGGTAGGGAAGTGCAGGACTTAGGCGAGCTGATTGCTGAGCATCATTTGCTTGGTAGTAAACTAACCATTCCTTCAGCAGGGTCGGTAATGACCAACCATCCAACAAAATATGATGGTGGGTCCAAATAATGCGGTGGCGATCTGGCCCCAGTTGAATGCCGTTCAGTCTCATGAGCGGTGCCGCAGAAAGCTGAAAGCCCTGTTGACGATCTGCTACCAGCCAAGCTGATAAGCGCTGTTGTTGTTCTGGTGCGGCGATATATTGCCAATCTTGCCAGGCGATCGGCAGAGATACCTGCTGACCGACAACCTGGACCGGGGTCTCAAGGTTATCCCAAACAAATGCGGTTCGCAGGATAGAGTGGCGCTCAACAAGCTGCTGCCAAGCCTGCTCAAAAGCGTCTCGGTTCAGTGGTCCCTGGAGCGTATACACAACCTGGACGACATATACACCGGACTGAGCGTGATAGAGACTGTGGAACAACATGCCCCGTTGGGCCGGTGAGAGGGGATAAATATCTTGAACAGTGCGGTTCATGGTGCCACCTCCTGTTCGCCAGCAAAACTGACCTGGGCCAACACCGCATCAAGGGCGGTTTGATCCAACTGCACTAAACCGAAATCCGATGGTGTGTAATCTACATCCTGACGGGATGAGCAAAGGGCAATCAGAGTTTCTAGGTTCGTTACAAACTGATGCGCTAATTGATCGATCGTTTGAGATTGCTGATGCCTGGGGCTATGGGTCCATTCCATCTGGAGGCGATCGTCTTCAACCCAACAATTGATATCAATCTCATGTACCCGTGAATTGAGGTCCGATTGGTTGGCCGCTGGGGAGGCAATTCGACGGAAATCCTGGGCTTTCTCAAACTCGCCCAGATCCAGCTGGCCTAAATAGTTAAAGCTAATTGCGGGTGAGATCGCTAACGACTGCTGGTTTTGTAAATATCGCAATAGTCCATAGCTAAGTCCCTGGTGGGGAATGGTTAGAAGCTGTTTTTTGATGCTTCTTAACTGCTCAGCGAGTTCCCCAGGTTCAAGAGATAAGCAGACCGGATAAAGACAGGTAAACCAGCCCACGGTTCGAGACAAATCTAGAGTCTCAGAAAAACGCCCGTAATTTTCTAGATCGATCAGAATTTTGGATTGACTCATCCAGGGCACCAGTGTTTGCATGAGCGCCGTGAGCAGGACAGGGGTGATTTGAGTGTTGTAAACCGACGGTACTGTTTGCAGCAGTGCTTGGGTCTGCGGGACTGCAAGTGTTGCTTTAATCTGCTGACTGGCAGTTGTATCGTCTCCAGGCAGACCATCTTGGGGCAGAGCCAAAACGCTGGATTGAATCAAAGATTGCCAAGCCTCGCCAGCCTCAGCAATCTCAGGACTCGTCGCCCTATCCTTTAGCTGATTTGCCCACTGCTGATAGGAATGGGTTTTGGGTCGTAAGGCAATCGTTGGGCCTACTGTGGCCTGCTGGTAAGCCTGATGCAAATCGGTCAGCAAAATTCGCCAGGAAACGCCATCAACGACCAAGTGGTGGATGACGATCAAAAGCTGACTGGGACGCACATCCCCTAAATTGAATCCGCCCACAACCACCAGAGGACCCGCCTGAAGATCGAGACTTGCCTGTAAAATCTGGGCCTGCTGGGTAATGGCTGCATCCTGCTGGCGGCGATCAAGCGCAGCTAGGTCGGTCCATTGTATTACAGGTGGGGGGGCGTCCGTATACTGCTGCTGCCAATTGCGATCGCACCATGTAAACCGAAGCCGCAGGGCATCATGATGCTGATAGACAGCGGCAACTGCTGCATCTAGGGCATCATGATCAACCTTCAGCGGTAATTCCAAACAGACCGATTGATTGAAATGATGAGGCTCGGCTAACCCTTGCTCAAAGAACCAGTGCTGAATAGGTGTTAAGGGCACTGGACCCGTCGCTGGTGCCTGTGAGATTTGGATAACCTCACCGAGGTGGGCAACAGCGGCTAGTTCGGCAATGGTTTGGTGTTGAAAGAGTTGTTTAGGCCCAATCGTTATTCCCTCCTGAGCTGCCCGACTCACAATCTGCAGCGCCAAAATAGAATCACCGCCTAAATCAAAGAAATTGTCGTGGAGTCCCACAGCTTTGAGACGTAACGCCGCTGCCCAGATAGCGGCAAGCCTTTGCTCCAGATCAGTCTGCGGCAGTCCGAATTGATCACGTTCCCAGTTGGGTGCGGGTAAGGCGCGCCGATCAATCTTGCCATTCGCAGTCAAGGGCAGTACTTCTAGGCAGATAAACTGGGCAGGAAGCATGTAGTCTGGCACGCGACTGAGCAAAAACTGACGCAGTGCTACCGACTCAAGGGGCGGGGACTGCAAATAAGCAATCAAACGTTTGCGATCGGCGGTCTCTCCATCAACCCTCACAACCGCCTGTTGAACGTGGGGATGCTCAGCAAGTGCCAGTTCAATTTCGCCCAGCTCAATGCGGAAACCCCGAATTTTGACTTGCTGATCCAGCCGCCCCAGGTATTCTAGAGCACCATCAGAACGGTAACGAACGCGATCCCCCGTCTTGTAAAGATAAAAACTATCGTTCCCAGGTTGACGAACATCGTAAAACGGGTTAGGGATAAACCGCTCAGCCGTTAATGCCGGTCGATTCAGATAGCCTCGCGCTAAGCCTGCACCACCGATATAAAGCTCACCAGGCACGCCCAAGGGCACAAGCTGGAAGTCATGATCAAGAACATAAGCTTGAGTTTGATTAATGGGCATACCAATCGGAGGGCAGGTGGCCAGATCGCCAGCCGAAACTGAGTGGCAGCAGGTAAATGTTGTGCCCTCAGTTGGGCCATACCCGTTGATGATTTGTGTATGTTCTAAGTGAGTTAGAGCTTTCTGCAGATGACTTACGGAGAGGACATCTCCTCCGGCAATCAGCTGACGCACAGACTGAAGGGCATCAAGCTGCTCATCCACCATCAGGTTAAAAAGCCCAGCCGTCAGCCAAAGGGTCGTGACTTGATGGGATGAAATGATCTCACCTAACTCGGCTAGAGATGGCGAGGAGGTGGGCAATAGGACGAGTGTGCCGCCGTTGAGCAAAGCACCCCAAATTTCCAGGGTCGAAGCATCGAAGGAGAGTGGGGCTGCCTGGAGGAGGACATCATGACGATCAAGGGTAATGTAGGTGGGCGCTTTGACTAACCGAGTCACGCCTCGGTGGGGTGTGCAGACCCCTTTTGGTTGTCCCGTTGAGCCAGAGGTATATAGGATGTAGGCAAGCTGATTGGCCGTAATCTCGACAGATAAATTTGAGGTGGCATGAGACTGAGTTGGAAGCACCTCCAGGCTCAATACCCTGACTTTGTTCCTGATCTCAGGGGCGATCGGTTCGGTCAGATGGTCTGCCAACAACAGCGCTATTTGCGTATCTTCAACCATCCAAACTAGACGCTCAGTCGGATAGTTGGAGTCAAACGGTACGTATGTTCCGCCAGCCTTGAGAATGGCCACAATGGCCACAATGTTTTCAGGAGAACCAGTGGCCCAAATCCCCACTGGGGTCTCTAGTCCAACCCCCAGGGATTGAAGGTGACGGGCAAGTTGATTGGCCTGTTGATTAAGGGCTTCATAGGTGATTGTGGTTGACCCGTGCCGGAGAGCAATTGCGTCTGGTGTTTGCTCGACTTGCTGTTCAAACAGCTGCTGAATGCAGTCCTGCTGGCTCAGTTCTGGCTGCGCTGCCTGACTTAACACCAGAAGCTGATCTTGCTCTTGACGCAGCAGCAACGGCAATTCTGAGATTCGCAACTGACTACTCTCAGGCAGGGCCTTGAGTAGGGTTCGTAAATGCCCAGCCATCCGATGAATAGTGTCGGCACTGAACAAATCAGGTCGATATTCAATTTGCCCAACTAAACCGCCCGGTGTTTCCTGCATCTCTAGGGTGAGGTCAAACTTAGCAGTCCCTGTATCCACCGAAAGAGGTGACCAAGTTAAGTTGTCTAGGGCAACGGCTGCAGGCCTATCCTGTAGGGCAAACATCACTTGAAACAGGGGCGTATGGCTCTGGCTGCGGGGAATCTCCAATCCTTCAATTAACTGTTCAAAGGGCAAATCTTGATGACTATAGGCAGACAGTGCTACGGTCCGCACCTGAGCGAGCAGCTCAATAAAGCGAGGATTGCCCGCTAAATTGGTTCGCAATACCAACGTGTTGACAAATAAACCCATCAAATTCTGGAGCTCGGCCTGTTGCCGATTGGCGACGGGGGTACCAATCAGCAAATCTTTAACGCCACTGTAGCGATAGAGCAATACCTTGAAGGCAGCCAACAAGGTCATGAACAAGGTGGCCCCATTTTGCTGGCTAAATTTCTTTAGACGCTCTGTTTGCCCTTGGGTGAGTCGAAATTCGTAGATTCTCCCCTCAGAAGAGGGTTCTGCTGAACGCGGGAAGTCAATCGGCAGCTCGAGCACCGGTGCAGCGCCCCTGAGCTGACCTTGCCAATAGGTGAATTGGTCTGCCACATCTAGGGACTTTTGCCAGTGAGCATAGTCGCTGTACGTGATGTTTAAAGGCGGAAGCATCACGGACTGATCCAGCTGAAACCCTTGATAGCAGGTGGTTAATTCTTGCAATAGCAGTCCCATAGACCAACCGTCCATAATCATGTGATGGAAGGTCAATAGCAGAATATGCTCTTGCTCAGATAACTGGAGAAGTTGCGATCGCCACAGCGGCCCTTGCTTTAGATTGAACGGCTGCTGCGTCTGCTCATGGGTCAATCGTCTAACTTCAGACCGCTGTTTAACTGTATCTAAATGACGCAGATCAATCCCCTCAATCTCCAGCTCGGCAGTGGCTTCTGAGGCCGGAATAACTTGAGGTAAAGCTTCTCCATTCACTGCCGGATAAATCGTTCGCAGGGGTTCATGACGATGAACAACCTGCACTAAGCTCTGCTGCAACCCAGTAATGGACAGCTCCCCCTGGAGCCTCACTGCAGTGGGAATTGTATAGGCAATATTATCTGGTTCAAGCTGGGCCATCAGCCACTGACGTTGCTGAGCATCCGATAGGGTGGGGGGGTGACCACTGGAAATTGGCGGTTGTGATCGCCCTTGTGTTCGCTGTACAACCCCGACAAAGTCTGCCAGAATCGGGTGCTCAAAGAGCGATCGCAACGGCACATCAACGCCCAACACCTGACTTAACTGAGCAATGACTCGGGTTGCCAGCAGAGAATGGCCACCCAGCTCAAAGAAGTGATCGTTCAACCTGACCTGTTCACAGCCCAGTACTGTAGTCCAAACTCCGGCAATTAAAACCTCAACCGTCGTTTGAGGTGGGACTGCCTTCTCAGTCACTGGCTCTGGGTCAGGAAGCGAACGCCGATCCACTTTGCCGTTTGGCGTCAGCGGTAGTGCCTCTAGCACAATATAAACCGCTGGCATCATATAAGCTGGCCTTCGTTGGCTAAGCCACTGCCGTAGTTGTTGGACTAATTCAGCCTGAGGACATTGTTGAGTCAAGACAAGATAGGCAACCAATCGGGGATTATCGCGATCATGCAGTACCACAACCGCCTGCTCGACTAGAGGATGCTGACTTAAAGCAGCCTCAATATCCCCCAGCTCAATGCGGAAGCCACGTAGTTTAATCTGATTATCTAGGCGACCCAAATAATCGAGGGTGCCGTCCTCACGATAGCGAACACAATCCCCCGTCCTGTATAGCACCGGAATGCCTCTACTACCTTCCCCTATACCTTCCTCAATCTCAGCCAATGGACTTGAAATAAATCGTTCCGATGTCAGTTCAGGCTGTTGCCAGTAGCCAGGACTGAGACCCATGCCACCGATATAGAGTTCACCCGGAACACCGATGGGAACCTGTCGCTGCTGCTGATCCAAAACATAGAACTGGGTATTGGCAAGGGGACAGCCGATCGGTACGGTCCCTGTTCCAAGAGAGTGGGGTGTAATCTGCAGGGCACCAGACCAAATCGTCGTTTCTGTCGGGCCATAGAGGTTCCAAACCTCATCCCCTCTAGCCAAGAGTTGCTGCGCTAGGGTGATATCTAGGGCTTCACCGCCACACAGCACCTTTAAACTGGAGTGGCTATGCCAGTTGCCATCCAACAGCAATCGCCAGGTTGCTGGGGTAGCCTGCATGATGCTAATTCTTTGGTTTTCTAGCAAGGCTGCCAACTGCCCTCCATCTTGAGCCACCTCGCGTGAGGTAACAACAACCTGGGCTCCAGTCACTAAGGGTAAGAAAATTTCTAGTGCGGCAATATCAAAGGCGAGGGTTGTAATCGCCAAAAGCCTATCGTCAGCGGTGATGCCTAGAGTTTCAGCCATCGCACTTAAAAAGTTGCTTAGACAGCGATGGAGAATAGGAACGCCTTTCGGCTGGCCCGTACTACCGCTGGTGTAGAGGATGTAAGCGATATCATCTAGTCCTGTCTGTAGCAAGGGATTATGGCCGGGACATTGATGAATAGAACTAGCCAGTTGATCCAGGGCGATAACTAATGCTGCTGTTCCTATTTCGAAGGTTACATCTGTTGTGGTGATTAAGGCATCAAGCTCGGCGTTAGCCACAATATACTGGAGTCTGTTCACCGGATAGTTTGGATCGAGAGGCACGTAGGAACAGCCAGCTTTAAGGATACCGAGTAATCCCACCACCATGTCTACAGAACGGTGAAGACAAAGGCCAATCCGCTGACCAATCCCTTGCTCCAGCAGGTAGTGAGCCAGTTGATTGGCTCGATGGTTGAGCTGTTGGTAGCTTAGGGAGACCGTCTTCTCTGCTGAAGCGGTCTCTGAGAACGTAAGGGCGATTGTATCCGGCGTTTGACGAACCTGGGTTTCAAATTGTTGATGTATGGTGTTTGCAGGAATCGAAACGACCTTACCCTGAGCCAGTTGTTCTAACTGTTGTTGCTCCTGTTTTGTTAATAGAGGCAACTGTGACAACGACTGCAGCGGATCGCGCACCAAGTGACGAAGGACCTGTTCGATATGCCCGAGGAGACGCTGAGCATCAGCATCAGCAACCCGGTGGGTGTCATACCGCAAGCTGAGCTGAATTTCATCCCCCGGAATCACCACCAACGTCAAGGGATAATTGGTTTGTTCGTAGCCTTGCCCCTCCTGCAGTTTGAAACCACTATCTAGATTTTGGGTTACGGCCTCAATGGAAACGGGATAGTTTTCGAACACCAATAGGCTCTCAAACAGAGGTGAGCCACTGGGAATATCACTCCAAGATTGCAAGTCGGTGAGGGCACTGTAGCTATAGGCTTCTCGATCGCGCTGGTCCTGTTGCAGCTCCTGTAGCCACTGAAGTATTGATGCATCTGATGGGACGTATGATCGTAGTGGCACTGTATTGATAAACAGTCCCACCATTGACTCAATTCCAGCCAAAGTGGGGGGACGGCCCGAAACAGTAATACCAAACAGAACATCTGATTGACCGCTGTAACGGCTAAGGACGATTGCCCACACTCCTTGAAATAATGTGTTGAGCGTTAAGCGTGATCGCTGAGCAAATGCCTGCAAATCTGCAGACAAAGTGGCCGTCAACTGAGACTGCTGTTCTCCGAAAGATGAATTACCCTGAAGGGGGGCAGCCCGATCAATTCCTAGCGGCGTTGGTGCTTCAAATCCACTTAGAATATGACGCCAGTAGTTTTCGGCTTGGGTCTGATCCTGCTGTTGCAGCCAGACAATATAGTCTCTGTAGTGTTTCGGTGGCAGCAGCTGCAAGGCCGAATCTTCCCGTATGGAGCGGTAAATTGCCAGTACATCCTTAACCAGAACGCCATTGCACCAGCCATCCATTAGCAGATGGTGGTAACTCCAAATAAAGCGATAGCGATCTGGTGCGAGCTGTAGCAATGCACAGCGCATCAATGGAGCCTGATCCAATTGGAAACCTTGGGCCCGATCTTGAGCCAACAATGCCTCAAGTTTCGCGGTCTGTTGAGCCAGAGTCAGGGCTTGCCAGTCTTCGACAATCCATGGTAATGCCACTGTGTCGTACACCACCTGCAGTGGCTGATCAGCCTCCTGCCAGTGGAAGTCCGTTCGCAAAACATCGTAGCGATCGACCACCTGTTGCCAGGCCTGCATAAAGGCATCACAGTCAAGAGTCCCATGGAGCAAACAATGGCGCTGCTCGAAGTAAATCCCAGTGTCCGGCGCAAAGAGCGTGTGGAAAAGCATTCCCTGTTGGGTGGGAGACAGTTCGTAAATATCCAGAACCTGGGCCATGGCTACCGACTCCCCTTAGCTTGCAGCTTGGTCATGAGCTGATTGAGCTGCCGAGTATCGACCCGAGCAGCAGCAAAATCAGAGCGGGAAGTTTGATTCGGTTGCTGACAATCAGCAATCAGTGACTTGAGGTTGTTAATGTAGCGCTGTGACAGTTGTGTCAGGGTGCTGTGCCGATATAGTTTCCGACTGTAGCGCCAAGTCACATGCAGTTGCTCCCCCCGAATCAGGGCAATTATCTCTATGCGATAGCGGTAGTAGCTGTTAGGACTGCGCATCGCCGTTACAGGCTCAGGAGCCAGTCCTAGAATAAAGCCATCGGGTTCAGGTACTTTCAGTTCTCCCAGATAGTTAAAGCTTACTTCCGCTGGTGATCTCAGGGGAGGCCCTTGGGATGCAGATGGAGAAGATATCCACTCACTGACACGCAACACACCAAAGCCGACGCCCTGATTGGGCACTTGCTGTAGCTGAGTCTGCACATAGTTAAGCTGATCCAGCCCAGACCCCGGCGGTAACGAGAGTTGGATCGGGTACAGGGCCGTAAACCAACCTACCGTGCGGGATAGATCCAGGCCATCATCCAAAACATGGCGACCGTGCCCCTCCAAATCCACAGTGATCGAACTGTGGCGGCTCCATTGGGTCAGCGTTTGTCCCAAGGCCGTCAGCAATATGGGCTGAATCGGCAGTTTTAAGATTTTGAGGTGCTGAGTTTGGTCTGCCTCCAAACTCAGCACGATTTCCTCGCGATCACCAACGGTGTTGGAGTCCTGCTCATAATCGACAGGCAGTGCCGGAGTCGTTTCGCAGACTGCTGACCAATAGGAATATTCATCTGCAAATCTTTGCCCCTGTAGATGGCGGGTCCAGTCACCAAATGCAGTTGTTTTCGGAGCCAGGGAGGGGGCTTGTTGTCTAGAGAGCTGTTCATAGAGCGTCAGCAAGTCAGCCAAAAGAACGCGCCATGACACACCGTCCACCACCAGATGGTGAGCCACTAGCAGTAAACGATAGTTGTCCACCGAGCGTAGGAGTGCGCCTCGAAAGAGAGGACCATTGGCTAAGTCCAGGCTACTCTGCAGCGTCGCAATAGGATCCGAACCAGCATGCGCCTCTGAGGTTAGATCGAAAACATCAAAGGGAACGACTCCAGGGGCAGAATATTCTTGATGCCATCCTGATTCAGTGTGTTTAAACCGCAGACGCAAAGCATCGTGGTGGTGGGCAAGATGCTGTAGTGCGGCCTCTAGGTGATCAATATTCACCTCTGAATCTACCACAACCATCAGCGATTGATTGTAGTGATGAGGGTTTGCATATTGCTGTTTAAAGAAGTCCCACTGGATCGGACTGAGGGGCGCATCGCCCTCAAGTACAGCATCATCAACCGCCATCTGCTGTTCCGCTACAACGGCTTGTGAGGCAATGGTCTGATGGTGGAAGAGTTGAGCTGGGGTCAGATGTAAGCCCTGCTGATGGGCTTTGGCCACAATTTGCATTGCGGTGATCGAATCGCCCCCCAGGTCAAAAAAGTTGTCGTGGATGCTCAGATCATCACGACCTAAAATTTGTTGCCAAATGATTGAAAGGATTGATTCTTTCTCAGTTTGTGGTAGCACCTGATCCTGCACACCCATTACCACTTTCGGTGTTGGTAAAGCGCGGCGATCCACTTTCCCGTTTGCGGTAAGCGGTAATAGGTCTAGTTGAATAAAGTGCGTAGGTACCATATACGCCGGTAAAGCCTGGTGCAATTGAAGGCGCAGTTCTGATGAGAGCTGGGTATCGACGACATTTGGAGCAACGACGTAAGCAACTAATGTTGAGCGTTGGTTGACTTTCGACAGTAAAACAATGGCCTGCTCGACCTGGGGATGTTCACAGAGCAACGCCTCAATCTCACCTGGCTCGACTCGGAACCCGTGTAACTTAACTTGCTCGTCAATACGCCCGAGATAGTCGAGGACTCCATCGGGGCGATAGCATACCTGATCGCCAGTTCGGTAAAGGGTTAGTACTGGGTTCTCTACAGTAGCAAAGGGATTTGGAATAAACCGTTCCGCCGTCAATTCAGGCCTATTTAGGTAGCCTCGGGCCACGCCAGCCCCTCCGATATATAGCTCACCTGGAACACCAATCGGCACCAAGTCGAAATATTCGTCCAAAACATAGAGCTGAGCACCGTGAATCGGGTGACCAATGGGTAACCGATCCTGATCGGCCGGACTAACCCAATGCACACAGCAGCCAACAACTGCTTCCGTGGGGCCATATTCATTGACTAAAGCGACGTCTGGATATTGAGATCGCCAAACTGCAACATGGTGAGCCTGTAGGGCTTCGCCCCCAATGATTAAGGCCTTAGGTAAATGATCTGCGGCTAGACCCTGTACCTCCAAGAGTGGCTGCAGGGCACTTAGATGAGCGGGGGTAAGCTTTATTAGGCTGACACTTGCCATCAGCGCGGTCTGAATGGACTCAATTTCTGAGGCTCCTAATCCAAAAATCAAGAACTGACCGACTAGTAACGGGGCAAACAGGCTGGTAATCGTAGCATCAAATCCGATTGAAGACTGAACCGGCACTCCCTTCCCTTGAGTCAATGGATAGGACGCCAAGCACCAGTCGAGATAGTTGATCAACCCCCTGTGCTCGATCAAAGCTCCCTTAGGCTTACCAGTGGAGCCTGAGGTGTAGATTAAGTAGGCCAGATTAGTTGGGACAATTTGAGTCGGTAAATTATCCTGAGATTGTGTCGCAAGTATCGTTCGATCCTGCGACAAGACGAGCAAGGTGACCGGATGATTCTCAGACCTTAACAGGTTGAATTTATCGCTGGAAACTATCAACACATCAGGTGCTGCGTCATCCACCATATATTGCAGACGAGCCGATGGCAGTTTGGGATCTAAGGGCACATAGGCACCACCTGCTTTTAGAGTAGCCAGCAGCGCTACGATCAAGTCAATGCCAGGGGTTAAACAAATCCCCACCAGCCGATCAGGCCCAATTCCCTCAGACTGAAGCCAGTGGGCCAGTTGATTTGCTCGCTGGTTCAATGCCATATAAGTCAAGGTTTGATCAGACGTGCGCAGGGCTATCGCATCTGGTGTTAGTTCAACCTGTTGCTCAAATCGCTGTGGAAAACAATGAATCGATGCTGTAACTTTCCCCTGACCCCATTCCTCAATCTGCCGACGTTCAGGCCAGGGGAGAATCGGTAGTTGGGCAATGGAAGCCTCAGGATGGGTCAGTACGGATTCAGTGAGTTTCTGAAAATGTTTGAGCATGCACTGGACGAGATCGCTCTCAAACAAGGCAGTACGATATTCAACCCCAACCAGCAGCGAATCATCGCGTTCGATCACGTGCCAGCTCATGTCGAACTTGGTTTGATTTAGCTCCACCCAACTCTGAATTGGCAACAAACCAGGCATATCCAAGGCCAACTGCTCAGCATTCTGGAGTTGGTAGCCGCTTTGAACTTGGAACATCACCTGAAAGAGAGGATTTTGACCGGGTACCCGCTCAACCCCCAAACTATCCAATACCTCAGCGAAAGGAACATCCTGATGTTGCAGGGCATCAACCACTGTGGTTTGTACCTGCTGCAGCCAATCCATAAAAGTTGGATAGCCTGTCAGATGGGTTCGTAGGACCAAGGTATTTACGAAAAAGCCAATTAGTTGCTCTACGTCGGCACAACTCCGGCCCGCAACGGGAACACCGACTGCAATATCTCGTTGACCACTATAGCGATGGAGTAGCAACTTAAAAACGGCCAGTAAGACCATAAACAAAGTGGCCCCTGACCGTTGTCCAAAACTCTTAATCGCTTGAGCTTGGTCAGTAGAAAAAGTACAGGTAAGTGTGTGGCTGGAAAAGTCAATGGCAGAAGAGCCCTTGCCAAGGGTAGACAAAGGAGTAGTACTGGGCAAACTTAGGGGTGTTAGATAAGCAAGTTGCTGCTTCCAGTAGTCAAGATGAACTTGGTAGTCAGGTTGCTGTGATCGTTGCTGTTGTTGCAAAACAAAATCAGCGTATTGCAGTGGGAGTGTTGGCATATCAACTGACTCACCAACGGTAAAAGCACGATAGTGGGTTGCTAACTCTTTGAGCAGCACGCCACGAGACCAACCATCGGCAATCAAGTGATGGAGGATCAAAATTAACTTAAATTGTTTGTCCTGAATTTGAAGCAGATGGGCGCGAACTAGCGGTCCAGTCACTAAATTAAAGGGTTGATGAGCGAGATGCTGCTGCCAAGTTCTAACTTCAGTAGAAGTATTGGAAGTTTTTCTTAGGTCGACAACAGGGATCTTCAGTAACAGTTCCGGTAGAACCTCTTGAAAAGGCTGGTTGTTTCGCTGTTTGAACACAGTTCTGAGGGACTCATGGCGGCAGATGATAGCTTGTAAGCTTTGAGTCAACGCATCTATATTCAAATCACCGATGAGCTGGAGTGTAATGGCAATATGGTAAGCACAGGTTTCAGGGTAAAGCTGATGTACGACCCAGAGATGCAGTTGAGACGACGACAGTGGGAGTTGCTCTGGGCGAGGTGGGACTTGAATGTCCTTACCGACAACCTCATCCCAATCAATTCCTTTGTCAGCAAGTTGCTGACGTAAAAGCTGCTGTTTCGCAGAGGAAAGGGATGCAATTCGTGCTCGGAGGGTTGAGGGTTTAGCGATCATAGTGCATATTCCATGATTGTGTTTGCCATTTATCGACCAAAGGATTTCCTTAAAATGGCTGTTCAAAAAGTTGTCTTAAGCTGTGACCATAGATTGGGGCTCAGCCGTTAACTTTCTGAGCTGATTGAGGTAGGGCAAGGCGCACATTACAGCATCAAAATCCTGAACAAAATCGATTAGACAAGCAATCTCATTGACGCCTGCTTGGTGTAATTTTTGAATAAAAGGTTGACAGCTTTCCGGCGTCCCAATTAATGAACGACCCTTCATAAAACCTTCTACACCAAATAATAACAAACTATCAAGATCATCTTCAGAAAAGTCAGATAAACTTACATTTAAATCCATGCCTTTGGCTAAATTTTCAAGCAGTCCATAATGGGTTTTTAAATAATCACAAAAAGGTTGGCGAATATCTTCTTTAACCTGCTCGCTATCTGAACCTAAAAATGTATGCATCATCATCGAAACGGTTCTAGATTGAGCGTCGTGACCATATTTCGTTAGCGATTCCCTATAACGCTGAATTTTGGGAGCCACTTGGTCTAAGGTTTCACCCAGCAAAGAAGTTAAAACATTTGCCCCCAAACGTCCGGCTTCAATAAAGGTTTCCATTGATTGGCAAGTCACCCAAATGGGCAATTGGGGCTGTTTAGGCTTGGGCAACGTTTTGGCATCTACTTGGCGTCCAGTGGCATCGGTAAAGGTTACCGCTTGTCCTTGCCAGAGCTTTTGGACGGCTCTTATGCCTTGCCACATAACGGTTTTGCGACTCCCATGGGGGTCTCGAGATAAAATAAATTCGTCCATAGTCCAGCCCGAAGCAAAGGCGATCGCCACCCGTCCTCCAGACAGTTGATCGACTACGGCCCAATCCTCAGCCACCCGGACTGGATGATGTAGGGGTAGCACCACACTGCCAGCCCGCAGTTGAATCTTTTCAGTGACCATTGCAAGTGCCGCACTAGTCATTGCTGGATTGGGATAGAGTCCACCAAAGGCATGAAAATGTCTTTCAGGGGTCCAAACCGCGCTAAAACCATTTTGATCAGCATATTTAGCACTTTCAATTAATAGTCTATATGGGTTGTCTTGTGGATTTAATCCATTCCCATCAAAATAGAATAAACTGAATTTCATGGATTTTAATTCTTCAATAAGGTATTTTTATGAGTTCAAGATTTTAATTCACTAAATTGTCTTTAGTACATATGGAAAACTATAATTTCTTTTCCACTTCTTCTGGGGGCATGATCTCGATTTTACTTAGTAAGTCCTCCAGTGTTGATTGAGTTTTATCAGGTAAAATAATCTGATTTTCAGTAATAATTTTGGCAATACCCGCAACCGTTGGTGCTTCAAAGAGAAAAGCACGCATGGGCAGATCAACTTGAAACTCTTGTCGCAATCGAGTAACAGCCTGAATTGCGAGCAGAGAATGCCCCCCTAGCTCAAAAAAGTTATCGTTAATCCCAACAGATTCAATACCCAATAGGTCCCCCATGGCCTGCGCTACGGTATGTTCAATCTCATTCGTCGGGGCTACATATGGCGTCGACAATGGAGGACGGGCATGGGAAGAGGAACCTAAGACGTCGGAAACGAATTTATCTACCTCTTCAGGAGCAGCAACAAAGGCTTTATCAAGCCTGGCTTGAAGGCTGCGAGGTGAAATAATTAGTTGAGGACAACTTGATTGAGACAACGCTCGCTGTGTAACTTCCCAGACTTCATCTGTGGACATCGCTGAACTCATTAAAGTCGAGTGGGTCTGAGTGGAAGATTCGTCTAGTTCACAAGCATCCCAATTCAGACTTAGCCATTGGGTGGTTTGATTCTGCTGCTGCTGAGCTAAGGCGTCGAGGTAAGCGTTTGCAGCTGCATAGGCACCGAAACCAATACCACCTACAATGCTAGACAAAGACGACTGGAGTAGATAAAAGTCTACCGGAGAATGGGAGAGGACCTGTTGAAGAACCTGAATACCCTCTACTTTAGTGCTACAAATGCGATCACATACCGCTGCATCCAATTCCGCCATCGAACAACTGGCCTGATCTCCCATCACATCGGTATGAAAAACGCCGACAATGGGGCCAAAGTGGTCATTCCCGTGGTGAAGAGTTGCCTTCATCCAGTCAAGATCGGTGAGATCCCCACTAAACCACAGGAATGTTTCACCTTCAGTTCCCAAAGCCTGTAACTGCCGAATCAATCGACTCACACTGTGTTGTGGTCCGTGGGTCACTAGCCATTTTTCCCAATCGCTGACTGCGGGCAAACCAGGACGACCCACCAAAATGAGCTTGGCGTCAAAATCTTGAACCAGAGCCTTGGCAAACACTGCTCCCAGGCCTTCAACCATATCTCCAGCAATGAGATAGGTTGCCCCACGCTTGAGTAAAGAAGATTGATCAGGTGGCAAAGGCAGGGCGTCATAGGTTTGGACCCAACGATGCCCCTCCCGGTAGGCTAATATCCGCTGTTCCGGTTTGTATTCCTGACTCAATTCCTGCTCTAGTTTTATCACCATAGTGGTTGGGCAGGAATCATCGATGTCGATAAAACGGCTACGTAGCTGTGGATATTCTTGGGAAATCACCTGGCCAAAGCCCAGAATTTTAGCCATCAGAGGATTGATCGACTCTATCCCCGAGACATTCTGAACGTTGGTGGTGATCAAGCTCATCGTCGTTTTCTGGCCTGACAAGGATTGAATGAGATGGAGTAAAGATTCGAGGGGATCGATGTGAGCTAGTGCCTGTATTCCCCCCCAGTCATATACAACTTGAGTAATGGATTCATCTTGTAAGGCTTGTAAGAGTAACTGATAGTCTTTAGCCCGATGCGGGTTCAATGTATAGGCATTATTTTGAGATAAAAATTCGTCTCCTGGGGTTACCCAAATGATGTTGTTGATTGGGTTCTCTAGGGACGACCAAAGACCTTCCCGACGGATCCCATCCGTAAAAATTAGCCAGCAGTCATCAAGACGATTTGAGGGTGGCTCAATGAGAGGCAATCGCTTCCAAGTTGGTAGATAGAACCAATCCGAGATGTCTGGTTTTTTGGAAGATTCATCCTCTGGAGTGACTTGTGGAGATGAATCTTGCTCTAGCGGAATCCAGTAGGACTGGTGTTCAAAAGGATAGGTTGGCAGGGGTAATCGCTTCCGCTGGGTTGATGCGTGGAAGTCCTGCCAAAAATCGGATACTCCCGCCAGCCACAGTTTACCTAAGGTCATCATCATGGTGACGATGTCAGCTTGATTCTCCCGTGGATGGGGCAATGATTGTAGGGCAGGGATATGGCGTTGTTCTGGTGCCAAATGCTGTTGCACCAATTTGGTGAGCGTATGTCCTGGACCAATTTCTAGGAAGATCGGATGGTCGAGATGTAAAAGTTCAGTAATGCCCTGGCTAAAGTGGACGGTATGCCGCAAATGACGCAACCAATAGTCAGGACTGGTAGCCTCAGTATCCGTTAGCCAAGTCCCCGTCACGTTAGAGATAATCTCAATTTGAGGGGGATGGAGCGCTACTTTTTGCAGGACCTGCCTAAACTCGCCTAGCGCCGACTCCATCAAAGCAGAGTGAAAAGCATGAGAGGTTTCGAGTCGACGACAGACAATGGATTGGGATTCCAACTGCGATTGCAATGCTTCAATCACCCTTATTGGTCCAGAAACCACACAGGTTTGTGGGCTATTGATCACTGCAATTTCTGCTCCTTCAGGTAGGTATGTTCTCACCGAACTTGCGGGCTGCAGAATTGACAGCATTGCCCCCGGAGAACATGACTGCATGATTTGGCCCCGTTGCGTCACCAAGGCCAGGGCATCTGCCAACGAAAACACTCCAGCGATACAAGCTGCCACATACTCACCAATGCTGTGGCCAATGAGCGCCTTGGGCTGAATCCCCCAAGACAGCCACAATTTAGCTAGTGCATATTCAACCGCAAATAAGGTCGGTTGAGCGTTAGCTGTATGGGTCAATGAGTAGCCAGATTGAGTCTCGGGTCGGTCTCTCTTAACCCCATAGAGTATCTCTAAAAGGGGGAAGTCGGAGCCAAGTAGATCGGCACATTGGGCCATTGCCTGGCGGAAAACAGGCTCAGTCTCGTAAAGATCGCGGCCCATATTAACGTGCTGTGCCCCCTGTCCAGAGAATATAAACACAATGCTGTGGGTTTCTGGATGGACTGTTTGACTAAGGCAAAGTGGAGAGTCCGCCTGATTGAGTAACTCGATGGCTTCTGCAGTAGTCTGACACAAGCAAATCTGGCGATGGGGCCAAGAACGACGACCTATCTGGAGTGTGTAGGCAACATCTGCCAAGGCCTGTTCCGGATGATCTTTTAAATGAGCTGCCAGTTGCTGCCGTATCTGCAATAAGGCAGTTGGCGTTTTTGCAGATAACGTCAGCATTTGCCAGGGCCGAGCTTTGCTAGAGGCATTGGGAACGGGTGCTTCTTCTAAGATGACATGGGCGTTTGTTCCTCCCATCCCAAAGGAACTAACCCCAGCTCGTCTTGGAGCCTCGGCACTGACCCAGTCTATACAGCGATTGTTAACAACAAACGGAGCCTGCTCAAAGTCAATACGAGGGTTTGGTGTCTTAAAATTGAGGCTAGGGGGCAGAACTCGATTCTGCATAGCCAGTACCGTTTTAATCAACCCAGCTACTCCAGCTGCCGCATCCAAATGCCCTACATTCGTTTTGACTGAACCCAAAGGGCAAGGCCTTGACGAAGCCCGGTTAAATACCTTGTTTAATGCTGCTATCTCGATTGGGTCCCCGAGAGGGGTACCCGTTCCATGTCCTTCGATATAGCTGAGAGTGCTAGGGTCAATACCTGCTTGATCAAGAGCAGCTTGAATCACAGCAGCTTGGCCAGAAATACTGGGTGCAGTAAGCCCCACTTTATCAGCCCCATCGTTATTAATCGCGGAGCCTTTGATCACAGCATAGATATGGTCACCATCTCTCAGAGCTGCCTGGAGTCGCTTCAGAACGACCAACCCGACTCCATTACCAAATAAGGTCCCCTGTCCTTTAGCATCAAAGGCACGGCATATACCATCAGGTGCAGTAATGCTATCGGATTGATATAAATACCCCTGAGGGGTCGCACTGCTGATCGTCACTCCTCCAGCAAGCGCCATATCGCATTCATGGTGCAAAAGGCTTTGACAGGCTGTATGTACTGCCACCAGAGCGGTAGAGCACCCTGTTTGAATACCACAACTCGGCCCCTTCAGATCAAGCTGATAGGAAACCCGAGTGGGCATGAGTCCCATAACATTACTAATCACCGCTTGTACTGGGTCTACCGAATCTCTAACGGTGGGGTTGGCATGCAGATTAACCAGATAGCTATTGAGGGCAGCCCCACCATATACGCCAATGGTGCCGTCATATTGGTGACTGTCGTACCCTGCATTCTCTAGAGCAGCCCAGGCACATTCCAGAAACACACGGTGTTGAGGATCGATTAGCTCTGCTTCTCGGGGGGAGTAACCAAAGAAATGAGCATCAAACTGCGTCGGATCAGTAAAGCTAGCGTAGGCAGGAACATAGTTGGGTTGGGTATAGGTCGATTCTGGGACTCCAGCTTCTGATAATTCCGTCTCTGAAAGCATGCGAATGCCAGATCGACCCTGGACCAGTAACTCCCAAAACTCATCTAAGTTATCTGCACCAGGGAACTTGCCAGCCATACCAATAATGGCAATTTGCTCATTTCGAGCCTCTTCAATGGCTTCGAGCTGGGAGCGTGCTTCTTTCAAGGCACGAAACACTCGGTTCGAGGTCGAATTAGGGGTAGTTTTCAGAGAATCACTCATAACCATTTGAGAAAACACAAGCAAAAAAATCAGGACCTATTCAAAAGAGATTCAAGGGCAGCTAACTCTCCTTCAATATCAGGAGATATATCCTCAGGAGACTGATCAGGATTGATGATAGGTAGAGACTCAGAACTTAATTCAGCCTCTGGTTCTTGGTTCGCAGCTTGACTATCAATTGGAGCGACCTGCATTGTTTTCGCCAGATGAATAGCCAGGGTCCGAATAGTGGGATACTCGAAAATAATCGTGGAGGGGACTGGGGTGCCCAAACGGCTATCCAGCAGGTTCTTTAATTCCACAGCCATCAGAGAATCCATGCCCATATCAAAAAAACTGGTGGACGGATCAGGCTGTTGTTCTCTGCCTAATCTCAGCACCCTAGCAACTTCAGCTTGGAGTGCCTGAGTTAGAAAAGGAATATGCTGCCGCTGGGGTAATTCTTTGAGCTGAGTGTGCCAATCACCCGCCACGCTTTTCTCTTGAACAGTCCCCAGGCGAGACTGGCTGGGGGTATTTTCGGATTGATAAAAGTGGGTAAAAAACGGATCAACCCTTAGGCCTTGCTGTTGGAACTGGTCCCACTGAATCGGGATAACTCCCATTTGCGAACAGTGTTTATTGAGGATCAGTTTTGAGAAGATTTGTTGCCCTGCCTGGGGTGAGATCGTGCCAACGCCTCGCAATTGCATCTGTAGCTGAATTGCGTCAGTTGCTGCTGATCCCACTTCGGACCAAGGTCCCCAATTAATGCTTAAACCGGGTAGCCCTAATTGCTGGCGATATTGAGCTAAGGCATCTAAAAAGCTATTCGCTGCGACATGGCTACCTTGCCCAGGAGAACCTAACAACGCAGCTGCTGAGGAGTACAGGACAAATAATTCTAAAGGAAGATTCTCCGTCAGCTGATGCAGATTCCAGGCCCCCCAGACCTTTGGTGCTAGAACTTTTTTCATCCCGTCCCAGGTCAGCTGTTGCAACACCCCATCTTCCAACACCCCAGCGGCATGAATCACGCCTCGCAATGGGGGAAGGTTATCGTGGATTTCTTTGAATGCTTTTTCTAGGTGTGAACGGACAGCCACATCTGCTTGGAGGACTAAAATCTCTGCCCCTTGCTGTCGTAGATGTTGGATCTTAGACAGGGCCTCTGGGGGAGGTTCCCCTCGGCGACTCATTAAAGCTAAATGCTGTGCGCCTTGGTTCACCAACCATGAAGCCGTTTCTAGACCTAATCCCCCCAGGCCGCCGGTCACTAAATAGGTCGATTCCGACTGAATGACAAGCGGTTGGTTTGGAGTGAGTTCTAGGACAATTTTGCCTATATGCTGGGCTTGCTGCATATGGCGAAATGCCTGAGATGCCCTAGTAATGGGAAAGATCTGATGGGGAGAAACTGTGATTTCTCCAGAATCGAACTGACGCTGAAGTTCATGCAGCATCTGTTGAATCTGCTGCGGTTGGTTGTGTCCAACCGACATTAGATCAATGATGTGATAGGAGATGTCTGGCCTGAATTGGTCTACCTGCTGTTCAGTCCAAATATCTCGTTTACCAATTTCTAAAAATCTCCCCTGAGGTGCCAAAAGGGATAGCCCTTTGGGAATAAACTCACCAGAGAAGGAATTCAGAACTACATCTACCCCCTGGCCATTCGTCATAGCCATGATGTCATCGGCAAAGTCCAGGGTCCGAGAGTTCGCAATATAAGAAACTCCCTGGGTTCTTAAGGCGTCCCATTTGCCGGGGCTAGCGGTTGCATAGATCTCTGCACCCATATGTTGGGCAATCTTGACAGCGGCCATGCCTGTCCCCCCCGCTGCAGCATGGACTAAGACCCGTTCTCCAGGCTGCAGGTTGGCCACTTGTCTTAAAGCATAATCCGCAGTTAAAAAGTTAGCTGGTATTGTTGCTGCTTCGACAGCACTCAGCGTATGGGGTTGAGGCCCGACTAATTCAGCAGATACGGTGACATACTGTTGCAGACTACCTGGAGACAGAGCGATGACCGAATCACCCATTCGAAGATTTTCGACACCTTCTCCTAACGCAACAATTTTGCCGGCACATTCTACCCCCAACCAGTCTCGCTCAAACGGTAACAGTGCCAATGCATCTAATACATCGATAAAGTTTAGTCCTGCAGCTTGTACCTGAATTTCCACTTCGCCAGGAGCAGGCTGTCGGCGGGCACATGGGACAAGGCGTAGATTGTCGGGAGACCCTTTTTGCAACAGCGCTAATTTATAGTGCTCTGAAGGGATTTCAACGGTAGAAGCTTGCGTTTGCGAAAGACGCGCGACATGTCTTTGGCCATGGCGATACATTATTGCTTTAGAAGCTCCGGCTGGATTTGCTAACAGCTCCTTCTGCAGGGTGCTGACCTGTTGTGTTATCGTCATTTGCGGATCGAAATCAATCCGACGGCAGTTGAGATGGGGATATTCCAGCTCTATCACCCGACCCAAGCCCCAGGCAGATGCTTGATCGGGACGATTTCCCCCGTCGGTTATTCCCTGGGTGACAATAGTCAGCTGAACATTTGGGGTTTGATTGATTGCCTTGACCAGATTAAGCATCCCACCCAGGGTCTGTTGGGTAAAGGCTTCCAAAGACTGGTGAGATTCCCGTGAATCGACCAGGTATACAATTTGCTGAGGGGATTGCTGTTCAGCATTTGGCAATAATGCTTCAAAGTCTTCAGCCATCAGCAGATTAATATTATTGCCACCAGCATGGGCTTTGAGGTCCAATGGGACTAGACGAGCATTGAGTTCAACTGCCAGTGGCGATGCCAATTCAGTACTGGGGGAAGCTAAAACAATCGTTTCGGTTTTGACTTGAGGTGAAGTGGCTAGTAGGACCGTCTGGGCAAGGGCTTTTGCAGGATCTTGGTCAGGCGTTAAGGCGATCGCATCTGTAAATCTGGCCAGTTGCAGGTGAGACTGCCACTCTGAGATTGAAAGTAGAGGATGACCTGGCCGTTTCCACCAGCCTTCCGTCAGACCAAAGATGAGATCAAGCCAAATTAAGGGTTGAGTCCCCTCCAATAGCACCAAATGGCCACCGGGAACCAGGAGAAACTGTACATGCGCCAATGTCTGTTCGATGTTGGCTGTGGCATGAAGGACATTGGATGCAATGACCAAATCATATCTATGGGTTTCAAAATCCTGACTTGCAGGAGATTGTTCTATATCGAGGATTTGATAACAGACATGCTCATACTGAGCAAAGCGTTCTTGCGCTTTAGCGATAAATAGGGGAGAAATATCGGTAAAAACATAGTCTGCGTTGGTGAGATCCTGGAGTAGATGGGCCGTTGTACCACCTGTACCGCCCCCGATTTCCAAAATTCGAGGCGGACGAGTCAGGGGTGCGATCGCAGACTTGACCACCTGCTTCACCAAAGTATTCATCACCTGAGCTCCGGGTGAGGATTGGTAGAGCTGTGTTAGATCGATTATGTCACCAGCTGGGAACAACAGCGTAAGTGGATCAAGCCTGCCCTGTAAAATATCGACTAAGTTTTGCCCACATCGCTGAATCAGAGTAAGCTCGGCTTTAGCTTCCGGATATTGACTGAGCAGTGCTAATTGTTGAGTGTCTACCTGCTGCCCATTGTGATCATGAGTAGATCCACAGACCTGAGACCATAGGTGATGGAAAAGTCGCTGTTGAGCAGGTACGATTTGCCATGATTCAATCAGAGCAGTCGCCTCTATATCTGTGGGGAGGGGATGACGACTGTTCAGGCTCGAAAAGGCCTGAACGATATACCCTAAACTTAAGCTTTCTAGTTGGGGCAGTAACCCCTGATAGGACTGTATTTCAGGTCGTGTTAGAGCTGTTGTAAAGGCAGGAGTAACCCGCTGAGCGATGTCTAAGGCTGTGGTGAGTTGAGGTAACGGTTCAGGTTGCCATTCGACTTGGTAGAACCAGTCTGCTTGAGGCTGCTCAGAAGCAGTCTCAAACTTCAATACCCGCTCAGGGCTGGCTGGCTGCAGCCGAAGTCCTCGCAACCCACCGAGATAATCGCCCGTTATGGACCATAAATGAATATCTGCGAGAAGATAGTTGTCTCGCGGATTGACTTGGATATGACTCCAAAGCTCAGGACTTGAAACCTTTGCCAGTGAGACCTGCTCTACCGCCGCTGGCAAATAGGTATGGGTATCTAACTGGTCAATGAAAATAGCTGCCGTAGATTGAAGACAGGCATCAAGGAGCACTGGATGCATAAGATAGTCAGTCAATGTGGCTGCTATTACTTGAGGGAGTTGTAGCCGACTCAGGGCCTGATAGTTACCCGTCCATATTTGTTTCAGGGCTCGGAAATTATTGCCGTAGGTGACGCCCTGCGCAGCCAACCGTTCATAACAGCTAGCAACAGAGATCTCATTGCAACAGACAGACCGTAGTTCAGCTAAAGCCATCGGCTCTAGATCCTGCTCTCCATGGCTCATATGGCCACTCGCATGGAGAATCCATTGATGCCCCTTAGACAAGCTGAAGACTTCAAATTTTTGATGGTCTCCGGCGGAAGAGAGAATTAGCTGAACCGTTTGGGGCTGATCTAACAACAGAGCCTGTTGAAAGGTAACTGCAGTCAGACCATTGCCTGCCTTAGCAAGATTTCCAGCAGCCACAGCCATTTCTAAATAGCCCACTGCTGGTAAAACGGTGGCACCAAATACTTGGTGGTCTGCTAAAAATGGCGCTGAGGTAGAACTAACCTGATTCTCAAAGAAAACCGCCTCAGTACGCGCTAAGTTTAAACGCTCACCCAAAAGAGGATGCTGCAGGTTCCCCACCGTTCTGGTGGGGTGAACATCGATCCAATACCGGTGTCGCTGGAATGGGTAAGTGGGTAAGGTAACTCGCTCACCAGGGGGATCCGGCCATTGTATGGGTGCCCCAGCCACATACAGATAGCTTAAGCTGGTCAGGATAGTCTGGCGATCTAGGAACGGCCCCTCTTGATGAGGACGTAGACTGGGTAACCACTGGCCAGACCAGTCGGATAAGCATCTCTGACCGAGGGCAATTAACGTGGGCTTGGGGCCAATTTCAATTAAAAAATCGTAGTTTTGTTTGGCTAGGCTTTTGATGGCCTGATGAAACTTAACTGGCTCCAGAATGTGGCGAACCCAGTAATCAGGTTGGGTGATTTCTTCGGTGATGGATAGCCCAGTCACGGTAGAAACCATTTCTAGCCGAGGTAACTGGTAGGATACCCTCTGTGCAATCGCTTCGAAATCTTGGGCCATGGGCTCCATCAAAGCAGAATGGAATCCATGGGACACGGGCAATGGTTTGGATGGGATACCTGCTTTGTCCAGCTGTTCTAAAACAACGTCTAGCTCCGTCTGTAGGCTGGAGAGTACGGTGCTGGTTGGACCGTTTTCAGCGGCGATAAACACTCCCTTCGGTAAATAGGCGCTAATCTGTTCGGGAGCAGCCATAACCGCCAGCATTCCACCCCCATGGTGTAGGGCTTGCATCAATCGGCCCCGCTTTGCAATTAGCTTTAGACCAATATCCCACTCCATCACACCTGCTGTGCAGGCTGCGGCATATTCTCCAATGCTGTGGCCTAAGACCCCATGAGGTTTGACCCCCCAGGATTTCCACAGTTCTGTCAGGGCAAAGGCAATGGAAAAAAGGGCCGGTTGAGTGTTAGCTGTTCGGTTAAGGGATGAGGCGTGGGGGTCAGTTGGCCCAGGTCTACTGCCTTGCTCTATCTCTATATCTGAAAATAGAAGGGGGAGTAGGTCAATTCCTTCAGCCTGTAAAATCTCCGCACAATGATCGATGGTTTGACGAAAAACAGGCTCAACCTCGTAGAGTTGACGGCCCATATTAATGTACTGTGACCCTTGGCCTGTGAAGAGGTAAGCAATTTTTGGCGGACGCTGCTTAGCTATGCCGGTGATGGCTGGGGAAGATTGATCAGCAGCATATTTATTCAGCTGAAGTTTGGCATCTTGCAGAGACTCTGCCACGAGCGTGAGTCGATGCGAATGGTGCGATCGCAAGGCCCAGGCACTCCAGCAGAAATCTCTTAGATTAATCCCTGGACGGGCTAAACTCTCTGCATAGCGACTTGCCAAGCTTTTCAGGGCAGCAGGATCTTTTGCGGATAACGCTAACAAATGGGATTGCTCACAATCCCTCGTCTTGGCCTGAGTTGGTACAACTGATTCCATCACTACATGGGCATTCGTACCGCTAAATCCAAAGGAACTAACGCCAGCAAAACGGGTCTGTTCTGCACTTATCCAGGACAGGCCTTTAGCTGTGACCACAATCGGTAACTGGTCCCAATCAATGTGTGGACTGGGCTGTTGGAAATGCAAATGAGGGGGTAATGTGTCATGCTGCATTGCCAATACAACCTTAATAAGGCCAGCAATACCTGCCGCCGCCTCCAGGTGACCCAAATTGGTTTTCACAGAACCAATGCGCAGAGGATTTTGGCGAGAGTGGCTTTGGCCAAACACTTCTCCTAGGGCACCTACTTCAATCGGGTCACCGAGGGAGGTCCCTGTACCATGGGCTTCAATATAGCTAATCTGTTCCGGTTTGACGCCAGCATTATTCAGGGCTTGACGAATGACAGACTGCTGTGAAGGACCATTTGGTACGGTCAAGCCGCTGCTGCGACCATCCTGGTTAACGGCAGATCCACGTACAACCGCTAAAATATTGTCCTCTTGAGCCACCGCGTCTGAGAGCCGCTTGAGTATCACCACACCGCAGCCCTCGCCTCGAACAAAGCCATCAGCAGCGGCATCAAAAGCCTTGCAACGCCCATCGGGAGATAGCATATGGGCCTTGGAAAAATTAATGCTAAATTCAGGGGCAAGAATACGATTGACGCCTCCCGCCAAGGCCACTGCACATTCCTGGTTACGCAAACTCTGACAGGCTAAATGGACCGCGACCAGAGAAGATGAACACGCGGTATCCACTACTAAACTTGGACCGGTAAATCCTAAACTGTAGGACAGCCTTCCGGCGGCGACACTGTGGGCATTGCCTGTAGCTAAATAGGCATCAATTTCAGTCTCTGCTCGATTGGATAAATACTGAGAGTAATCATTACTGCTGATACCAATAAACACGCCTACGGGTTGACGTGCCCATTGTTCAGGTACCATGCCCCCATGTTCCATGGCCTCCCAACTCACTTCCAACAGCAGTCGCTGTTGGGGATCGAGACTAACGGCTTCCCGAGGAGAAATGCCAAAGAACGGGGCGTCAAACTCCTGTAGATGATCAATAAAACCACCCTTCCGGGTAACAATCTTACCGGGTGCATCCGGATTGGCATCAAAGTAGGCGTCTGCATCCCAGCGATCAGCAGGGACTTGACGAATGGCATCTTTACCAGAGGCTAATAGGTCCCAAAATTGTTCGGGACTATTCACCTCACCGGGAAAACGACAACCAATACCGACAATCGCAATGGGTTCAGTGCAAGAAGATTCAACGGTATTGAGTTTATCTTGTAATTTTTCGATGGCTTGCAGGGCACGAGCCATGCGCCAGTCATTATCACGCTTCGGGGACCGAGGAGACGGAGTGTTCATGATAAACTGCCTTCCCCAAGCAACTGTTCTAAATCAGCCAGTTTTTTATCCATCTGGTCTGCCAGGTCGTCTCCTACCAGAGAATCTGATTCCTGATGATCTGCGTTAACCTGGCCTAGCTCAGCCCTAATATCAGGTGTATCTTTCTCTAAAAGTTGATCTGCCAGGTAATCAATGAGGGCAGCAATATTCGGATAGTCAAAGATCAGTGTGCTTGGCAACGTGAGGCCCAAATGGCCCTGAAGTTTGTTTCTTAATTCCAGCGCCGTTAGGGAATCCATCCCCAAATCGAAGAAGCCTGTTTGCAGATCGAGGTCTTCCCCATGAAAGCCCAAAGTTTGACGAATCTGCTCGTAGACATAATTGTCTAAATACGCACGCTGTTGTTCAGGGGGAATATTCTTTAATTCTTCTTGGAAGGATGGGGATGTGGCTTCTGCCAAATTTTGAGATGCGTTCAGATGAAGATAGTTGTGTAGGTCTGCAAACAGAGGAAGGTCTTTGACCAAGGGTTGTTCTAAAAACACCGACCATTGGATGGGAACAATACCCACCTGAGACTGAGGGGTATTCCAGATCTGTTTCAATTTTGTCAGTCCCTGATCAGGCGAAATCACATCCACTCCAGATAGGCTTTTAAGATTACCTTTTTGCTGATACTTGAGGGCAGAACCAACGGAGGACCAGGCCCCCCAATTGATGCTTAAGCCGGGTAGACCCAGCAGCTGACGATAGTGCGCGAGGCCATCTAAAAAGCTATTGGCCGCCGCATGGTTCGCTTGGCCTGGAGACCCTAACAGCGCTGCCGCTGAAGAAAAAAGGAGGAAAAAGTCCAAGTCTTTCTTTTGGGTGAGGGTATGCAGATTCCATCCGCCCTGGACCTTGGGGGCAAGCACTTGTTGGAACTGAAACCAATCCATCTGCTGCATCAGGCCATCATTGAGCACACCAGCGGCGTGGATGATTCCCTTTACACCTCCTGGGAATTCGGCACTTCCTTCAATCTCAGTTAAAGCAGCGTCTAGAGCCTTACAGTCCGTGACATCGACGGCAAGTACAGTAACGTTAACGCCCTGCTGCTCCAGTGTTCTGAATATTTTGTTCGAGTCTTCGGCAGGGCTTCGACGACTCAGTAAAACAAGGTGTTTTGCCCCCTGGTTTGCCATCCATTGAGCCATCGTTAGTCCTAGACCCCCCAGACCGCCAGTTACTAGGTAAGAGGCATCGGGCTGAAACGTTATATCCTGAGAACTTTCTAAGAAGGAATGAGGTTGGGTAACAATAACCTTACCGATATGCTTGGCTTGCTGTACGGTACGAAACGCTTGCGAGACTTCTTCTCGGGTAAATTCTGTTACTGGTATAGGAGACCAGATCCCTTGATTAACCTGTTCAACTAGGTATCGCAACATTGATTGCACGAGTTTAGGGTTCTGAGGACATAGGGCTGCCAAGTCAACGGTGAATTGCTGAATATCGGGTCGAATCTGGGAGATGTGTGCAGGTGTTATCCCCTTTCCCTTTCCTATTTCAACAAACCGCCCCTTATGTGCTAGTATCTCAAGACTTTTGGTTCTAAATTCTCCAGGTAAAGAGTTCAGTACCACCTGCACGCCCTGTCCGTCGGTAACACTCAAGACCTCATCTGCGAAGTCGAGGGTGCGAGAATTCATAATATGGGTTACGCCCAATTTCCTGAGTTCGTCCCACTTACTAGGACTGGCCGTGGCAAAAACTTCAGCACCGATCTGTTGAGCTATTTGAATGGCAGCCTGTCCGACTCCACCCGTAGCTGCATGGATTAATACCCGTTCACCCGGTTGGAGGTTGGCCAAGTGACACAGACTGTAATTAGCCGTTGTGAAGGCAACAGGCAGGGTTGCAGCCTCCGTAATGGTAATGTGCTTGGGGGCTGGAGTGACTAAATCTTGGTGCACTACCACAGACTGGGCAAAACTATCATCTGCAATTGCAATAACGGTTTGACCTTGCCTCAGATTCCTGACATGAGTTCCCATGTTGGTCACTATCCCGACGCACTCGCAGCCCAACGGCGCGTTTTCCGGGTACTGATCCATCGCAATCAGCACATCACGAAAATTAAGACCTGTTGCCTGTACCCGGATAACAACTTCATGGGCATCAGGTACAAGGTTTGTTGTTGGCTGCCATTCTAGTCCAGTTAGGGTGCCGGGTTGGGTGGTGACGAGTTTAGTGGGTAAGTCCCCTTCCCCATATCGGTCTAAGCGAGCGACTTGGCGAGATTGGACGGTATGAATGACTTGGGTCTCAGAAGAGTTAGAGAGAATTTCATCTACGAGGATATCAGGGGTATCTGCTTGAATAAAGGTGCAGCGTAACTCAGGATGCTCTAACTGTAAGGTTTGTATCAATCCCCAAAGGGGAGACTGTGCCAGTTGCGACTCGGGAGAACAGTCGGTAGTGACAATATAAAGCCGTGGTGAATGGGGGGCTTGGCTCAAGGTCTGCACTAGACCCAACAGTTGTCGACAAATGCTTTCGGCTGTTGAAACGACCGTTTTTTTCTTCGCTTCTGGTAAACCAAAGAGGATGCCTCGATAGGCCGAAGGTTGTTCGAGGGCCTTGCACAGCGCAGACTGCTCAACAGCTTCTGCTGTATGCCCTTTGCTGTCCAGGAGAGTGCTCAGGGCCTGGGTGATGAAGGAACTGCCTGTAACTAACCAGCTCTGATCAGTCACTGCAGCAGCCTGAGCGAGAATCACTGATTGGGTCAATTCCCCCTCTCCATTTTCTGGCTTCAGGCTGGCTATAGAGCTAAATCCATTCGTTTTAAGCACTGTTTCCCATTGTTCAACAGCCAGTAGTGGATGATTGGATCGCAAGTCTCGATCCATAAATTTCCACCATCCTGGGGTTAAGCCAAAGATTAGGTCAATCCAGCCGACTGAGCCATTCCCTTCTACCAGGATGAGCTGACCACCCGGTGCTAACAATTCCTGGACATGGCGAAGAGACTGCTGGATATCAGTTGTCGCGTGAAGGACGTTGGCAGCGAGGACTAGATCGTACTCAGTATCGAAGCCTTGATGGCTAGGGGACTGCTCAATATCCAAGAGCGAATAGCGAACAAATGGGAACTCCCGGAATCTTTCTTGGGCAGCGGTGGTAAATCGAGGAGAAATATCGGTAAAAACGTACGTAACGGCTAGATTTAAATCTGCCAGCATCGGTAACAGATTGGCACTTGTTCCCCCTGTCCCTGCACCGATCTCTAAAATGCGAAGCGGACGTTCTTGAGGTACATCAGCGAGAGTTGAACCCATAGCGCTTTGTACCAGTTGATTGATGACTTTTGCACCCACAGAGGTTTGGTAGAGGTGCGTCAGATCAGTGAGATCCCCTTGAGGAAATAGTAAAGCCAAAGGATCCGTTTGGCCCTGAAAAACGGACGCTAGATTTCTTCCACACCGTTGCAAGAGAGATAGTTCTGTATTGATAATTTGTCGTTGCTGCAGCTGTGTTTCTAAATCTTCTAAATTTAGGTGAGGTAATTGACTGGGGGCTTGCCACTGTCCATTATCCTTGGTTAAAAGATTGGCTTTTTGCAGCAAAACTAGACATTGCTCGAAGAGATGTTGATGTTGAGGGACGATGCCAAGGATTTGGGCTAATTCCTTGTTGGTATAGCGTCTATTCGACTGAGGAGTCCAACCTAACTGAGAGTAGGCCTGGAGAATATAGGCCAATGTTAAGGTGTTGAGTTCAGTCTGTGAGTCTTGGTAGGCAAGAAAATCAGATTGTTGAACCCGTTGGGTGAATTGGGATGTGATCGCATCGCTCACCGCTTGGGGTGAAACTAAGAATTCTCCAGGTGTTAGGGGTAAAGGCTGATTTTTCCAGACTAATTGATGTAACCATTGAGTCGGATGATGGGGGGATTCTACCGCCTGCAAAGTTAGTCCCTGGAGAACGGCTACAGTCTGATGCTGAGCGTCCACCCAAGTCACATCAATAACCGGCTGGGCGACCTTTTGGTGACGTTTGTGAGCATACGTCCAGACCGCTACCGTTGCTTGACAACAATAAAACCGCTCAACAGCTACCGGTAAATAGGGGGTTAAACTTCCTTCTAACGTGGCTCCTGCCAACTGCAGGCCAGCATCCAATAGCACCGGATGCATTTGGAATTGAAGGTCAGTCGAGGATGGAGTGAGGGCGACCTGAGCTAACGCCTCTCCATCTCCCAGCCAAACCTGTTGAACAGCCCGAAACGATGGGCCATACTCAATCCCACGAGCCGCACATCCTTCGTAGAATTGCTCACTTGAGAGGGTATTCGTCAGTCTATGTTGAATAGCTTTAAAGTTAAGGTCAGCCAGATTTGTCCGAGTAGAAGACGACTGTATATTGCCTGTACTATGTTGAACCCAATCATTTTCACGGCGGCTGTGAATCTCAAAGGAGTACTGATCGGGGTCCTGACGGGTTACTAATGTCTGTAGGTGAATGGAGTTGCTTTCATTGAGCCATAGCCCCTTTAGCAAGGATACGTTGGTCACCTCATAACTGGAGTCTTGGTATATTTCTTGGCCTGCAGCTAAAACCATTTCTAGATAAGCTGCAGCAGGCATTAATACAGCCTGAAAGACTCGGTGATCCTGCCAAATTAACGGGTTATCCCATTGCAAATAGGAGGCATAACACCGCACCGTATCTCCTGCGAGGGAGAGTTGTTGCCCTAATAGAGGATACTGAATAGTTGATGTCAGGTTAGGAATAGGAGAGGACTCCCTTGCTGTCTCCAACCAATAGCATTTCCGCTGAAAGGGGTAACTGGGCAAGAGTATGGTTTTTCGGGGAAAGTTTTTATTGAAGTTAGCCCAATTGATTGAACAGCCTGCCTCGTACAGTAGGCTCAACGCCAATGTCAGCGTTTGCCAATCTGTTTTTTCAGGACGGATACCGTTTTGCTCTTTTGCGGGTGATAGACTGGGTAACCATTGACTATCCTCTGTAGGTATGCACAGCTGTCCCATGGAAACTAAGGTGGGGCGTGGGCCAATCTCAATAAATATTTTGCAGTTTTCATTCGCAAGGGTATCCATGGCTAAAGAAAACTGCACAGGTTGGCGAATTTGATTAACCCAATAGTCGGGTTCACCTATCTCAGTCGTCATAGCCTGCCCAGTAACACTAGAGACAAAGTCAATATTGGGCTGACGATACTTTACAGATTGGGCAACCTGTTGAAACGCTGACAGGATTGGCTCCATGAGCACAGAGTGAAACCCATGGGAGACCTTAAGCCATTTAATCTTGTAGTCCCGAGACTCAAGCTGCGTAACCACACGCTTTAAAGCCGATAGTTTACCCGAAATGACCGTATTCTGTGGGCCATTCACTGCGGCGATCGCAACCCCATCCAATAACACTTCAGACACCGGGGCTGAGGCAGCCATCACCGCCACCATTCCCCCTCCTTCTGGTAAAGACTGCATCAACCGCCCGCGCGCAGCAATCAGTCTGAGGCCATCTTCAAGGCTAAATACGCCAGCAATGCAGGCCGCCGCATATTCACCAATGCTATGACCTAAAACATAGTCAGGTTCAATGCCCCAGAACTGCCAAAGTTTAGCGAGGGCATATTCAAGGGCAAAAAGAGCTGGTTGGGTAATGGCGGTGTCATGAATTGAGTACTCCGAGTGAAGTGTCGATGATTCTAAAGCTGGGTAAAGAAGCTTCAACAACGGGATGTTGTCTTTCTCCAGAATCTCAGCACACTGATGAATGGCATCTCGGAAAACAGGCTCAGTCTCATAGAGTTCTTGCCCCATACCCACATATTGGGAGCCTTGTCCAGTAAAGAGAAAACCAATCTTTTGATGGCGGGATGAGAACGGTTGCAGACGATTTTGAGAGAATCGCTTTTCAACCGCATGATTTAATCGTTGACCCAGTTGAGGGATGCTAGCTGCACTCACAGCCAATCGGTGGGCAAAGTGAGAGCGACCAGTATTAGACGTCACGCAGATGTCAATTAAATCATTCTTAGTCCCCATCAGCCAGGCCTTGTAATGAAGAGCCAACGATTTCAGGGCTGATTCACTTCGAGTAGATAACGTCAATACATGAATGGAGCGTTCAGAATCTGTAGAGAAGTGGCTTTCAATGGGCACATCTTCAACAGTTATTGCCTCTTCAAGAATAAGATGCACATTAGTACCACTCATCCCAAAACTGCTGAGACCTGCCCGCTTTGGCTCTGTCGTCTGCGGCCAAGGAGTCAGTTGTGTCGGCACTTGAATGGCTAACCGTTCCCAGGGAATAAAGGAATTGGGAGTATTTAAGTGCAAATGGGGAGGAATTTGTTGATGCTGCAATGAAAGAATCACTTTCATCAACCCTGCTACACCTGCAGCCGCTTCCAGATGACCAAAGTTAGTTTTAACTGAACCCACCAAAAGTGGATTAGAGCGTCCATCCATAGCGTGATCTAAAGCAATTAGCTCAATAGGATCACCTAAGGAAGTTCCGGTGCCGTGAGCTTCAACATATTGAATTTGTTCTGGATTCAGTTGGGCATTGGATAATGCTTGGCGGATGACTGCCGTCTGAGCAGCACCATTTGGGGCCGTTAAGCCATTGCTAGAACCATCATGATTCACAGCTGAACCCTTGATTAGGGCCAGGATGTTGTCTCGGTCATTAACGGCATCCGCTAACCGTTTCAGCACAACTACACCACACCCTTCACCACGACCATAGCCATCAGCCGCCGCATCAAAGGTTTTACATCGTCCATCCAGTGCCAATGCCTGAAGCTTACAAAAACCAATAGCGGCTTCCGGTGAAAGCATTAGATTGACCCCACCCGCCAGAGCGAGATTACATTCCCCACTACGTAAACTCTGACAGGCTAAATGAATCGCCAATAATGATGATGAGCAGGTGGTGTCCATCTGCATCGTTGGCCCCTGAAATCCAAATACATAGGCAATACGTCCAGCAGCGACACTTCGGGTATTACCCAGACTACTAAATGCATCGATCAGGGCTGGATCATTAGAGCGCACGCTGCGCTGAGCATAATCATCAAAGCAGAGGCCAACAAACACCCCTGTAGCGCTTCCTTTCTGGTCAAAAGCGGGAATGCCAGCATTCTCTAAAGCGTTGTGACTAACTTCCAGTAATAACCGCTGTTGCGGATCTAAACTGTGTGCTTCTCGAGGTAAAATCCCAAAGAATTGTGGATCAAACTGGTCCACATGGTTAATAAAGCTACCTGCACGAGTGTACATTTTCCCAGGTGCAGCAGGATTAGGGTCATAATAGGTGTCGATGTCCCAACGTTGATTCGGCACCTCACCAACGGTGTCTACTCCATTTCTAAGTAATTCCCAGTATGCTTCAGGAGTATTCACCTCACCAGGAAAGCGACAAGCCATACCAACAATGGCGATGGGTTCTGCTTGGCGCTTCTCAATATCGTCCAGATGTTTACGCAACTTGCGAATTTGAATCGTTGCTTCTCTTAATAAGTAACGGTAGTTCTTAGATTTATCCCCAGGCGAATCCGTCGAATTAAACTGACTTGATTGGATCATGGCTATCTCCCTTGCACCATTGCCAATTCTGTTGCTAGGATTTCTGCCAACTGGGCCTCAGATAAGTCGTCACCAAGCTCAGTCCCATCGTGGACAGAACGGCGATTTGAGATCTTTCGGTCAGACATTGAGGGTTGAGCAACATTGGTCAAACCAGCAAGATGCTGAGAAAGTGCTTCAATTGTGGGGAAATTCCAGGCTAAAGTGACATCCAACGGCCTTGACAGGACAAGAAAGTCTTCCAGATCTTGGGCCAGTTCAACTGCCATTACCGAATCAACACCATAATCGGCTAGCGCCTTACTGAGTTCAATTTGACCTTGCTCTAATCGCAATCGCTGACTCAGCCATTGCTGTAGCCACTGTTCAATCTTGAATTTCTGCTTTGAGGAAGATGGGTGTAAAAGAGGTAAGTTGGCTTTCTCTGTATCAGAGTGCAGGTTCTCTGTCTGTTTCTCCCAGGTAAAAGTATGGGGTTGAGGGACTAGTTTTAACGCCTCATCTAAGGTTACGTCAGCCCCTGCCAAGGTTTGCTCGATCTCTCCAATGCTGTTTTGATAGTTGCTAATCTGCTCAGCCAACATTGTTACCATCATCCCTGTATTGGGATGAGATTCCTGAATTTGAGCAACTGCCTTTTCAAAGTGATGCTGTGCCCACTCAATTTCTGTGGGTCTAGCTGAGGTAGCATGTAAAGATGCGATAGCTAAAGACCAAGCAGCCGTTTCTCCAATCACAAAATGGGCCTGCTGCCGAGCAGCAATTTCATCCGTGATCGGTGAATGCGGACTCAGATAGTAAGCTAAAATCTGACTAGCAGAACCAAAGAGTGAATCTGCCAATGAGGTCAAATTCAACTCTAATAGGAACTCCCGTAATACTGCTGGCTGATGAGCTACCCTAGCTCCTAGATACATTGCTAGGGATTCAGTTGGTCCTTCAAAAATTCTCAGAACTCTAGCATCCCTGAGGATTTGGGGTGCTACGTTCGTTTCAATATAGCCCCTTCCCCCTAGGCATTGCACTAAGTTATCAGCAGCTTGCCAATAAAATTCTGGACCTAGAATTTTGCAGGCAGCATAGAACTCTTCAGGGATAAACAATGCCTGATCCAAACGTTGACCGACAAAGGTCACTAGACTGTTGAGCGTTGTAATTGCATGAGTTAACCAGTTAAGCCGAGTCAGTGTTATCGGATTATCCAACAATTTTCCTGTGGAAATGGAGCGACGAGAACTATAGCGCAACATCATCTGGGCACAGCGCTTCATCCCACCAACACTGGCAGCAGCAATAGCTAAGCGTCCATACATCATGGCTTCTTGTGCCACAATCATTCCTGCACCAGGTTCACTAAGGAGCTGCGATGTACGGACGTGCACTTGGTCCAGAAACACGGTATTTTGCACCATGGCTCTCATCCCCATGGTCAAGGCTTCTGGTCCTTGACGTAACCCAGGTGAGCCTTTGCGTACGATAAATCCGCTGACGCCTATGGGTTTGCCAGTCTCATCACATTGCTTGACAAACACATTGGTAATGCTTGCCCACGCTGCGGAACCACTCCAAATTTTTTCTCCTTGCAATGTCCAACCCTGTGACATCGGTATGGCTTTAGACGTAATACCGAATGGGTTGGAACCAGCCGCTGGTTCAGTCAAAGCAAATGCTGCTAATTCTCGCCCAGTGGCTAGCCTCGGTAGAAGTTGCTCACGTATCTCTGGATGAGCATGGTCCAATATGGGGCGAATACCTAGGACATTATTAAGCCCCACAAATAGGGCTAAAGTAGGATCAATGGCCCCAAGTTGTTCCAAGACTTGCAATAGATCATCATGGCCGAATTCCAAACCACCATATTTTTCAGGTACCTGCATACCCAACAAGCCTTGGTTGCCAAAATCTAGAACTACGCTGGGTGAAATACATCGACGCTCATCCATAAGTCGAGAGTTAATCGACTCGTTCGCATATTGGCGTAGCCAATTAATGCGGTCAACAAGCTTGCTATGTCTGTCGGATGCGGATGGTGAAGGACTTAAGTTGTTTTTGCTTGAAGCGAAGTGGGTAGGCGCTTTTCCCTTGTATTGCTTTATCCTTTGTCCATGATTAATGGACCAATGTGCGACAGGAACCAGCTTTGTATCAATAAAGGCAGATTTGCATAAATGTCGTTGCACTTTCCCGCTGGTAGTTTGTGGTAGGTGTCCTGGCTTCAGTAGCCATATGGCTGCTACTTGAAGCCCATGATGCTGTGAAATAGCAGCACGAATAACATTGAAGATTGCCTCTGAATTCAGATGGTGCAAGGCTGCTCGCTTAACTTCTTGAAAAATGACCAGGCTTTCAGAACCATCCAGATCAACGCTAAATGCACCCCCTTGCGATCTCAGATCTTCATGGCATTGAGCGACGGTTTGTTCAATGTCGTGAGGCAGATGGTTGCGTCCACGGATGACGATTAAATCTTTAAGGCGTCCAGTGATATACAGCGATTGGCCATCATAAAAGCCCAAATCTCCAGTCCGTAGATAAGGCCCGCTTCCATCAGATAAGTAAGAATTAAAGCTATCTTGCGTCGCTTGAGAATTTTGCCAATAACCTTGTGCTATGCTGTCGCCTGCAACCCATATCTCGCCTATTTTGTCAGACGTACAGGTATGACCATTCTCTAGATCAACAATAGCCACACTGCTTCCTAAACCTAGTTCACCGCAACTTATAACGAGTGCTGCATCGTCAGAATTAGGAGTCGTCTCAATAACATTTCCCAACTCTAGGGCACTACGCTTGAGACTTCGAATCTTATTCTCCTGAGTATCCCAATGGCTACCAGAGACGAATAGAGTAGCTTCTGCTAGTCCATAGCATGGGAAAAATGCTTGGGACTTGAACCCACAACTTGCAAAGGAGGATGAGAAGTTTTCAAGTGTCATAGCTTGAATAGGTTCAGCCCCATTAAAGGCAAGTTGCCAACTGCTTAGATCCAAACCCTCTCGCTGTGAAGGTGTGGTTTTTTGAACACAATAGTCATAGGCAAAGTTAGGTCCACCGCTGGTTGTTGCTTGAAAGTGGGAGATTGCCTCCAGCCAGCGGATTGGTCTCCGTAAAAAGGACTGTGGAGACATTAAGGTTACTGGGAAACCCCCGTAAATGGGCTGTAAAATGCCACCAATTAACCCCATGTCATGATGAGGCGGTAACCAAATCACACAATAGCTATTCGGCCTATGGCCGAAGCAGTGATAGATCACTGCTTGATTACTCATGAGGTTGGAATGGCTAACCATGACACCTTTCGGTTTACTGGTTGAACCTGAGGTGTATTGCAACAGCGCTAATTTCTCAGCCTTACAAAGCTCCAACTCATTAGGTACAGAATCATTGACCTCTAGATCATTGATTTGATCAGTGGCCAAACAAAATAGACTATCACTAGCGCGATGAGCTGTTAGCTGTTCTACTTCTGGTAACAAATGCTGGCAAGTTAAAACACCTACAACTTGGGCATCTTCGAGTATATGTTTCCAGCGTTCCCCTCCCTGATGACGACGGGCTGGTTGCACGGGGACTGCAATTTTACCTGCGTACCAACAGCCAAAAAGGGCAGCAATAAATTCTAAACCCGGAGTATAGGCCAGAAGAATAGGCTGATTCTGCTTCTCACATTCTGATAATCGAATTACTAACTGCTTACAAATCGCCCTAGCTCGGCAATCAATATCAGAATATGTCCAGCTATTTCCCTTGTGCCAATCTATTCGGGTTATATCAGTAACATCATCAGGGATGAACTGACAAGCAATTTTGTGAGGTTGAGCTATGACTCTATGGCGCAGAACGTCCACCAAGGTCGATCCCAAAGCAAAACTATGGTCTGCTACATCGCTTTTGTCTTGGATTATATTTTTGAACGCCATAATTATTTGCCTAGTCTATAGCTATCAGGTCGTGAAAGACGCTATATGCCCCACTTAGTGATAAATGACCTAAAAGCCACCTCTTTCTCTCTAAATCAAGTGAAGAGGTACATTCGCGAACTTATTGATTGATTTATGTCTACGCTTTCATGCTCATTAAAGTTAATGACATTGACCGAGTATTAGAAATAATTGTCAATAGTATAAACGAAGCGTAGTTTTTTCCTACAAACCAACGTTAAAAAAATCATTACTTAAGGATTGGTATATCCCTTACCATAGATCGCTTCAAATGTGGCCAAAATATCCAGCAGTTCATACACGAATCATTTGATAAGGTCATTACAGTCTAATAGCTTTATGAAAGCTACATAATGAAGCGGGCAGAACTAGGAGCCAGCTTGAGCTGACGAGATGTAGCAACCTACACAAATTTACATTTTCAAATATTCTTTGTAGAGTATACAAATATCTCTTCCAATTAGGAATCAATATTAATAATGTACCTCTAAATTTTCCCCATTTCAACCACCAGTATCAACTTTGCTAAGGATTCTTATTGGACGAGTGTTGTTCTGGGTGAAGGCTGAAGGTAAAACATAATCGCCATCAAGGGATACTGAAGCAGGACGAGCACTAACAATGAGTTCCACAGTAGTTTGAGGCTTGTCGATAAACTGTTGACTGTCGTATATCGTTTTACCCCTCCGATCTTTAACTAAGATTGCTAGGGGCATATTGAGTGGTGCAGATTCTTGCAGACCTAAATCTGTTGTGTACCGTTTTTGAGCTGCGAGATTAAGGCTTACTCTGTACTGACCTTTGTCAAGGGGCTCAGCAATGGCATCAGTAAGGCCTACTTGATAAGTGACGACTTCATTAAATAATTCATCTATGAGTGCTCGATCCTTGGTAGAGGCTTGGGCTGAAATCTGATTCTTCAAATCTAAAACAGTCGCGTAGGGCGGAGGCTGAAATCGATGAGTGTTCAAAAACTGACGAATAGCCTTAAGAAGGGCTACCTGACCAATTTGTTGTTCTATCAGTTCTAAAATCATGCCGCCTTTGTGGCGAGCGACAGGTAGTTCGTTGTAAACATCAACCAGGGGGGGTTCTTTGAAGTCAATTTTACCGAGTTGCCGGAAGTAATCACGCATTAAGCGCTGCTTTGCTAGGCGCTGTTCTGCGGGGGGGCGCTGTGATCGCTGATACAATTCACTCGCATAAGCACTTAACGATTCACGAATCGTCATGCCCCCTGCAACATCAGCGGCGATCATCTGGTCTTCCCACCAGGCGTGGGCCAATAGATAGCTCACCCAATCTATTAAGGATTCCTTTCCTTGCCCCTTTGCTTTGCTCTTCCAACCCAGCACTTCGGGTAGCCCCAAAGTTCCTCCCTCTGAAAAAACCATGCCGTCGTAATAGACAAACTCGACCAACCTCACCTGCTCAAAAGGATAGGGACCGAAGGTTTGTTCGTAAAAGGTGAGAGCTTTACCCATTTGATGAGCCATCAATTCCACGTTTTCTGAATGGGAAGGATGGAAGTAAATCTCAATGGGGACCCGGTAATCATTGTTGCGATAGGTCGCATATCGAGCTGAGTAGATCGTGAATTTACCTCGGGTCTGTTGAGTCGAGCGGTAGCGAAAATAAGCCCGATTGCCCTTGGTCCATTGCTTTACGAGACGCCCTGATGTGACGGCAATTTGATCTGCAGCGGTCCCTATCGTTACCTCAGTATTCCCCCAGGTTAAATGAGTCACCATTAATGCTTGGGCAAGGCCGGTGGGGTCATTGTGGGAACGCATCCGTTCGTCAAGGGGAGGCAATCCTAAGTTGGCCCGCAACCAAGCTTTTTTTTGTTCCACCATTTTGGTGTAACCAACAAACGGCAAAATAAAGGGGCTGTAGAGATTGGTCCCATTGGTGACGACATCATTGGGATAAATCATGTATACGTCATCACTATCAACCTGGTTGCGAAAGCCCTGGGCTGGGTTTGTGGCAGTCTGAAACTGCATCACTTGCTGTTCACCCGGCATGAGGGGGGAGGCTAAGTCATAGATATAGTAGCCCCACTTAGGATGGGCCTCTCGGAGAGCGGCACCTGGATAGTTAACCTCTCCAAGATTGAGGTTAATAAAGGTCAATAGGTGAATTTCACGAATGGGCTGATCAGTGCGATTTTCTAAGGTGTATTGTCCCCGTGCTTTGAAATAGCGTTGGTCCGGATATAAATCAACGGTCACTTTTGTATTGGTGACCACAGGCATCGGCAAAGATTCATATTTTTTAAATTGCTTTTCAATGGCTGCTGCTGTTTCCTCTTTACCCGGTGGTTGGTAGGCGTTGAGTTGAGTGGTATTGTAGGCAATCCAGGTCCCCACACCTACCCAGATCAGCACCAAGACTGCAAGACCTTTTTTGACTGAGTGATGGGCAGCTCTCCAACCTCTCCACCACAATGCTCCCGGCTTCCCCTCTTGGATACCTCGGGGCCAGAGAATATTTGCAATCATCAGCAAGACTGCGGCAAACAGACTCCAGTAAAGGACATACCAGAGATGCCCTTGAAATAACCCCCCATATCCATTCATGGGAGAGTATTCAATGTCATTGGTAGCTGCAAACCGATAGAGATTGTGATACCAACCCAACGCATCTAAGGGGATATGAGATAAAGAAATTAAAACGACCAAAACCATCCCCAAGTATTTACGACGGGTGACGACTTGGGTAAATAGTGCGAGGGCAGCCGTGATGTAGTAGTAAGGACCATGCTCTAGAAACAGCATCTGTCCGTAAAGGGGGAGCTGGAGGTAGGTATAGCCATTCAAAAGCTGATAACCGATCATAACCACCATGGCCAGCAGCAAATTGAGTGTAATCATCACAAAGAGCGCTGACAGTTTCGATAACAAAAGCACCCCACTTGAAACGGGGGTGGCATCAAGTACGGACTGCAGCCTTAGGGTGCGATCGCGCCACATGACCTCTGCCGAATAGACCACAATAATGGCAAAGAGAATATAGTCCAGATAAATATTGGCCGAGTGGATCAAAATATCGGTACTTGGGTTTGAATAACTGAATGTGCGGCTTCCCATGGCTGCCATCACTAAGCTGACTAGTCCTCCTGCTGTCAGCAGCAAAAAACCTCTTCCTTTCAGAATCATGCGAGTCTCAAAAATGCTGCGATGAGTCCACTGACGAACAAAGCGAAAGGGATGAACGATGGGTCGGATTGAGGATATTGGCTTCCCAGTCGATGATTTTTGGCACGGTCTAACTGCCTGAATCCCAGATTGGCGTGGAGATCGGTGGGGTAGCTTCAGGGAAAACCCTAGGTAACTGATGAGCCAGGTCCCGAGACCAATCAGGAACCACAGCAAGCGATTCCAAACGAAGGTGCCACTCAATGGGGGCATCAGGGTATTGTATTGATGAACCGTCCAGGCCAGAGTTTGCTCTTCTAAACCAAAAAATCCAAAGGGATCTGCTAGTGCCCAAAGCCAATATTGATCAAAGTTAATTACATCCACCCCTACCATCAGCAGGGAGGCCAAATAAAACATCACTAGGATAATTGATCCGGCATAGGTGAAAGCTAAGCTTCGAGTGCGGGCAGCTAAACCAAAGGCAATCGCAGACACCAGAAACAGGTTAGGGAAGGTGATCAAACCATAGCTGAATAAGTAGGCATCCAGTCGAAGCGGTCCAATGGCATACGCATTCAACCCCGGTACTAGACTTCCCAAAACCATCCCTGGTAGATAGGCCGAAAAAGCTAGTAGTGCCACTGCAAAAGCAGCTATAAACCGTGTCGCTAAGTAGTGTCCCTTGGAAATGGGAGTAGCTAAAATCAGCTCTTCAGTTCGGTTTTGAGCATCACGCACAAAAGTTTCGGCAATAAAGGCAACGGCAGCTAAAATACCAAAAATGCTATACCAGATTGTGGTTTGAAAGATTTGCAGCGGACTATTAACATAGAAAAAGGCGTTGCCTTCACTCCCTTTGGAGACCATGTCAGTCGTTGCGATCGCGAAAAACACTACGGCAATTACCCAAAAAGCGGGACGGCGTAAATGATAGCAACACTCAAAGCGAAAGACTGGAGTTGAAATCATGGATTCAAACCTTCTTGGGTAAAGCCATTTTGCTATCGACTAACTCAATGCAGTGAAATACACATCATTGAGGTCTGGCTCAACTAACTGAAATTCTGAACTGGGCTGAGTTTCACTTAGCACTCTTGTGCAGTGACTACCTCGCTCCATCCGCGTAGTAATTAAAGTCCACTGTCCCTCTGTCTCTGAGAGGACTTCCCCTGGACACATCCAAACCCGTCCCATCAAGTTGTCCATCATCTCTAGAGGACTACCGCTTAGCACAATTGCGCCCTGTTTGAGAATCGCCATCTGGGGGCAGAGTTCAGCCACATCCTCGACAATATGGGTTGAGAGTAACAGCACCCGATCCTGGCTAATCTCAGCTAGCAAATTCTGAAATCGGATACGCTCTGCTGGGTCTAAACCAGCCGTAGGTTCATCAACAATGACTAAGCGCGGTGCTCCTAGCAATGCCTGGGCAATGCCAAAGCGCTGTCGCATCCCCCCAGAAAAAGTACCCAGTTGCTGATGTCGTTGATCGTAGAGATTAACTAGCTGTAGTTGTTCTTCAACAACTGCCCGTCGTTGCTTTCGATTGACAAAACCTTTGAAAACAGCAAGTTGCTCGAGGAGTTCAACTGCAGATACTTGGGGATAGACTCCAAAATCCTGTGGTAAATAGCCCAAATTCTGACGGGACTGCTGTAGATCCTGTCGAAAATCAGATCCATTCAAAGTAATAGTGCCGCTATCTGGATCCTGCAGGGTAGCTATGGTCCGCATCAGAGTGGATTTCCCAGCCCCATTAGGTCCTAACAACCCAAAAATTCCATGAGGTATTTCAAGAGAAATATTCTTAAGTGCTTCAATCCCGTTGTTGTACGTTTTACAAAGTTCCTGAATGACTAACATATTCAAATTCTTCCAAGTAGATCTCTTTCCTCAGTTGTAATGATTCAAAAAACCTTCCATGAATTCACCTTTTCAGGCTACAACTAAGAGTCAACTCGCCATCCATGGTTTATTCTTAGAATCTATGCCATGGAGCCCTTATCGCGGATTTGCTCATTTAATATATCTATTTCTCTTCAGTCCTTTGAAACAAAACCTATAATTTCATTCACTCACAGAGGCGGAGAGTTTTCAAGACTCAATTGATAATACTTCTCAATTAGTAGTTCCAACATTTTAAATGTTGATCCTTTAATCTCTTTATGTCAACTAGAATATTTTCCCAATGACATTCCCTCACTTTGTGAGGGTAGCCTTCTTGTAAGGTTCAAGCTTTAATCACTTCTTCGCCCGTGGTTACCTCATGATTCCGCATATACCCTTCGAAAAGGCTTCGCCTAATGAAACTAATAGCGACACCACTTTTAGTGAGGCCCACTCTTGCTGGTCTTTGGACCAAGTCAGATTTTCGTGAGTAAACATAACCATGGCAGATTTATATGATTCTGATGTTCGCCTGATCAACGCAAATGCTTGATACCCTCTGCTTCCTTAGAAAAACGATCGGTAATCAAGCTAATGATAGGGCGCTTGCGAACCTTGATATTGACACTGACAGACATCCCTGACTGCAAAGGCAAA
>JANQPU010000016.1 GCA_028285315.1 Acaryochloris sp. IP29b_bin.176 | reverse complement strand
GGTCTAAGACCGACGGCCTCAGGGTCACATAGATTTTGGCCTGATAGGTTTGTGTCACGATTCCCAAATGCATAGCGTTCCTCTTGAATGTACCTGATTCAGGACATCATCCGTTGAGGAGGAATTTCGTTTAAAGCCAGGTTCAAGCGGTTTGGTCAGAGGTAGGAAGAGGATAGGTTAGAAAAGGGACTTCCTTTAATTTTCCAGTTCCTTGCCCCACCGTGACTTGAGTGCCGACATCTCCAGCTTTCGTTTTCACATAACCTAGCCCCAAGAGACCATCAGCGGTTTCGACCAGACTGGTGAGCACACCAACCTTTTTCTCTTCTAGAATAATCGGGGTATTAGGAGGGACCGTTTCGCTGAGTTGAATGCCCCAGAGCTGCTGCTTAACGCCTTGATAGGTGTTAAGACGAGCAATCGTTTCTTGGCCAATATAGCAGCCTTTATCGAAGGAAATTGTTTGCCACAGCCCAGCTTCCAAAGGATTAAAGTCCTCCGTTAGCTCAGCATCAGGTTTGGGCCGCCCTTCAGTCACTCTTACCTGCTCCCAAACTACGTCACCAAAGGGGCAAGCCCCTTGTTCTGTTAAGGCTTGCCACAGATCAGCCCCCGCCTCAATATCGGCAAACAGGGTGAATCCTGGTGTGGTCAAACCACTGCCTGATGCAACGCGAACCGTTTGACCCTTGATTTGAGTCGTAATGTGGTGATGAGTTGGTTCGGGGAGTTCAGAAATTCCTAGCTTTTGCAGGAGCGGTAAACTTTCTGGCCCTAGTAAACTAAAGGTGATGGTTTGGGCTGTAATATCCTCAATTTTGACCTTATCTCCGAAGAAGATATAGCGATCGCACCAACTCATTAACTGTTGCCGACGATTGGGTGAAACCAGCAACAAGACAGAATCTTCAGTCACATAGGCACTGACTAGATCAATGGTGCGAGCCGTAGAGGTGACAAATACACTCTCACAACCCTCGCCCGGCTTAAGGGTTTTGAAGCTATTGGTGGTCTGATTGTGGAGAAAAGCCAGCCGATCATGATCGCTGACCTGTAAGCGCCCCCAATGGGTGCGATCGCAAATGGCTACCCCATCTTGGACAGCTTTCAGAGCTTGGTGATCATTGCCGAAACTGAGAATGGAACCATCCCCTTCGTTCCATACTGCTCCATGTTGATGTTGACAGTCATGTAAGGTCTCAGACATTGTGGCGTTTATCCATTATTCCTTGAGCAAGGTTGAGTTTATTCCTTCAGTGAAGAAGCTGCAGGTCATCCCTGCTGAATACAGTTTATTGAAGAATGCGAAAAAAGATTTCTTTTTGCTAAGAAATCTAACGCAACCCCCCACTGGCAGCTCTTTATTCGTTGCGATTAGCAGAAACACTTCTGTTCTATGAGATGATAGTTGCCAGCATTATCTTTTCATTTATTCTATTACCCCTAGCTTCCAGCCATTTTACAGGGGACCCTAAGATTTGAGAGGAGACTTATATCAATGACAATGGAAATGGTCAAACATGGTGGTGACCCCCTCGTCGGGGACCTCGCTACACCTGTGAATAGTTCTGGGATTGTTAAAGCCTGGATCAATAACTTACCAGCTTACCGACAAGGGATGTCTGCCAATGCTCGGGGTTTAGAAATTGGGATGGCCCATGGCTATTACCTGTACGGTCCCTTTGCAACTTCAGGCCCTATTCGAGGCACCCAAATGGCCCTTATATCGGGTGTTCTATCCGCATCCTGCGTGATTATCGTCTTAACGGTTGCAATCCAGCTATATGCGAGCCTTTCTGTGCCCCAACCAATCGCAAACGTGACAACAACGGATAACCCTGCCAACGACTTTGGATCTAAAGAGGGTTGGAGCGGAATTGGGAGTGGATTTCTAATCGGTGGCTGTGGTGGTGCAATCATCGCAGGCGTCCTTTCCTTCGCGATTGCTACATTTGTTGGTTAAGAATTCGTTCACTCAGCTTTTGCTATCAAACGCTCATTCCTAGAAATAGGTATTGGAGCAGCTAGTTGAACCCCCCTTTGTGAACTGCAGAGGGGGGTCTAGTGTTGGTTGGCAATCGCAGAAATCAGGAATTGACATAGCGTCAGGGGATCAACCCCCAATTCCGTTCGATGGCGAGCTGCCAATAGACCCGCTTGGGCATGCCACCAAATCCCACTACACAAGATCTCACTGAATGAGTGATTATCTAGTTGCTGACTCAAGAGCCCTGTCAAGATGCCGGTTAGCACATCTCCGCTGCCGCCACGAGCTAGGGCTGGGGTACTGTCTGGGTTAATCCATACTGAACCTTGTGGTGGCGCTAGAATTACTCTTGCCCCTTTGTAAATGATGTAAGTGTTGCTAGACTGGGCAGCCTGTCTCATCATCGGCAGCACGTCCTGCAATTGCTCAGCAGGAAACAGGCGCTTAAATTCTCCTGGATGGGGAGTAAGGATCGTGGGGGCTGGCCTAGATTGAAGGGACTCTAAAGGTTGGTGTTGCGCTAAAAGATTGAGTGCATCTGCATCCAAAACGAGGGGAGAGGGACAGTTCAGTACCTCTTTCAAGATGGCATCCGATTCTGTCGTCACGCCAGGACCATAGGCAACGGCATCAAATTTATTTAACGATAGTTCTGGGGGTAGACTTGCGATCACACCTTGCTCCGTCTCAGAGCAAGCAATAACCAGGGCTTCTGGGACTGATTGCAGGACAAGGGATTTCAAAGATGCGGGCACGGCAATGGTCATCATTCCTACACCCGTCGCTCGTGCTCCCAGAGCGGTGAGGATAATGCTCCCGGCATACCTTTGAGAACCCCCGATCAACAGGCAATGTCCCTGCCGATATTTATGAGTGTTGGGATGGCGCTGGATAGGGAGTGCTTTCCGTGCAGTAACGGATGTAATTCTGCGGACATCCGGCGAAGTGCCCAAAACAGCATTGATATCCGCAACAGGAATATCGAAATCGATTAAGTGTAGATGACCACTGTAGGGTAAACCTTGGTCTTGTAATAGTCCTAGCTTCCACAAGCCCAGACAGAGAGTATAGGTGGCTTGAATGGCAGTTCCCAGAACAGCTCCGGTATCAGTATGTAGACCAGAGGGAAGGTCGATACTGACAATAGGCTGTGACCAGGAGTTGAGTTGCTGGACTAGATCTGCGATCGCACCCTCAATTGGCCGTTCTAAACCAAACCCAAACAAGCCATCCACAATCACATCACAGAGTTGTAGTGCTTCTACACCCTGGCTAATCTCCATCCCCAGGGAGGCAACATAATTCGCATGTTGTTCAGTTAGATCCTTTGCCCGAGGAAGAGGACGGCAAATCTGTACCTGATACCTCTGAGAATACAGTTCACGGGCCACAACTAAAGCATCACCACCATTATGCCCAGGCCCTGCTAGAATCCCAATTCTTGGCGTGTTTTCATACGGATAAAGGGCCTGAATGCGTTGTGCAATCAGACCCCCAACTTTTTCCATAAGAGCGGAAACAGGCATCCCCGCCTTAAAGATGCGTGATTCAATTTTTCGCATCTGCTGAGCAGTCACCACAGTTTCTTGAATCTGGGTATGCCGCTCTCTAATCCGTTGTTCTAAATTTTTAGCCTGCATCTCCCGTCAGGATATGCAACATTGCATGAATTCCAATTATGTTAACGAGAGAGATTGAGCAACCTGCATTAACGTGATTAGACTCACGCTTAACCTTATTCTCAGTCCAATTGCTTCACCCTAGTAAGGGAAAAACAAGATATCCGGGAAAAAGCGGTTCAGCTCAACCAAGAACCCTGCTGTCAGGGTAAAAAAGATAAAAGCAATAACGGGGGCCGTACTAAAAAACTTCATAAAATCTTTCTCCGAATCAATTTTGAGTGGGTCCAGAACCCATACATTTAGCGCGGTGAGACCGTAACATCAGAATCTGGAACAGTCAACTTGCCAGAAGTGACTTCCCTAAACGCTGTGAGCGGCCAGGCTAACGCAGCAATGGTGGAAGAAAGAGCCAAAGGTACATCAATGATGACTTCGCCCATGGCTGGGTTTTTGGGATTCTTCTTGCGGTTAGCAATTTGATAATTGCGGCTGGCATTGCCAATACCACCAGCGATATAGATGAAAAACAGACCGGGGATTAGGAAGTCATTCGCACGGCTCCAAGGACCACCCGCAATAATTCGGGGTAAACCATCGTCCGGGCCACACAAAGCTTTGCTATACATTTCAAAGCGTTTTTGACCCGAGTTAGGATCGTCAGTCGTATTACGAGCTTTAGCAGCCCGCTCTTGAAATTGGGGGGACTCACTACAGGGAACAAGCCCACCAATGTCAGCAGAGGCTGGAGGAACAACACCAAACCAGAGTGTCATTACGAGAAGGACAGCAAACAATCGACGCATAGAAATTGTTTCCCTTATAACGGAACAAGAATTTTTATGTAACAAAAAGCGTTAACTTTTTGCCAGCGTAGACGCATAGACTTGAAACCCATCATACTCTTCCAGTAGGGTCTTGGTAAAGAATTGAGGCCCTCGAATATACGTATACACCATCAAAAAGCTACCAGTTTATGGCAACAGTTTTAGCAATTGAAACGAGTTGTGATGAAACTGCCGCTGCAGTTGTAAAAAAACGTCACATTTTAAGTAATATTGTTGCGTCCCAAAT
>JANQPU010000042.1 GCA_028285315.1 Acaryochloris sp. IP29b_bin.176 | reverse complement strand
ATCAATGCTCTTTCCCAAAAGGTAGTGGCTTCACTCACGAGATATTCTTATATCTTGGATGCTTTAGCTATGCAGGTCACCTAATAGGTGAATTGGTATTACTATTCTGGGACGTAGAAGATTCGTTTCGTTGGCAATTTGTGGGGGTATTTATCATGACTGCAAGGACTAACAGTACTAACGTGGATATCAGATTGATATTACTTAGTATGTCAAGCCCAGGTCTTTCATCATGTCTCTAGATTTGTCTAAGTTGTTTAGTTTAATGTCTGTCTTTCTCTATTGAAGTGGAATTATCCTGAAGAATGAAAAAATGAGTCAGAAACTGTATGATTTTCAATGCCAATAGGTTAGGAATAATTCTGGTTTTGCTTTAATACGGATTAGCTGTCGTTGGAGTAGCAGCCTGTGAGGTATGGGAAGTTGGTGACGCGTTAGGTTGTGCCTGAACTGCTTCAAAGGAAATCTTCATTAAGGAATAGTCGTCATTAAAACTTTTGTTGCCAGCAATATGCTGAATTTGCTGGAAGAGCGGATCGAGAGAGTCAAACTGCCGACGTTGGTACTCAGAGACGACGCTCATGAATCCATCGAAGGTCCATACTTCGCCGTTGGGTTGCACTATTTCATAAACACCATCACTAAATAAGTAGAGTTCGCTTCCTGCTTGTATGTCACATTCATGTTGATCATATGGAAACCCAGTCATCATGCCGATGGGGATACTTCTGACTTCTAAAGGCTGTATCGGATTCTGTGCAGAGGCCAAGAGCACAGCAGGATGTCCACCACTAGCATACTTCAGCTTCTGGGTTTTGCAGTTATAGACCCCATACCAAATGGTGAAGTAGTCATCTCCTTGCTCATTCATTTGGAAGACTTCGTTAAGACCATCTAAAACGGAGCTGGGCTGATAGAAATCAGTATCAAGTAAAGATTGCGATCGCACCACGTTCAGCACTGATACAGATAGCAACGTAGAGCGGATTCCGTGCCCTGCGACGTCCAGCAAATAAATGGCGAGGTGCTCAGAATCCAACCAGTAGTAATCAAAAACATCTCCCCCCAACTGATTGGACGGAATAAACTGATGCTGAATCGAGATGGATCCTACCAAGGGCGGGGGAATTAAGGATTGGACATAGCTCGCCGCCTGATCTAGCTCAGACTGCAATTTCGTATGCTGGTGTTGAACTTCTTCCTCTGCCCTCTTGCGCATAATGAATTCACCCAACTGCGTCCCAATGGACCCCATGATTTTCAACAAGCTAGCGTCCATCGCCTGATGTTCACGTTTGCTAAACACCATTACCCCCAAACGGTTATAGCCTTCAAAAATTGGGAAGCTGAAGGCAGTTTGCATTCCTGCCTGGGGAAACGAATTGGTATGAAGATCCTGAATGGCATTATCGGTTAACCATAATGGACCATCATGGGTCCAGATCTGTTGAATGAGCCCAGAAGCCAAGGCAAAATGAGCAGTACTAGACTCCACCTGAAAGGAGTCCCTCTTCTCTCCTAGCTCAAACCAGCTTTCCACACATTTCAATGAGTTGTCAGTCTTATCTATCAACCACAGTTCTCCGTATTCCCACCCCAGACTTTTGCTAATCGCTCGCAAAAGATTGGGAATAGCTTCGCTTAGCGTTGCTACTTCAGCCAAAACCCGAGTTGTTGACCGTTCAACCGCCAGGCGCTGATCTTGATACTTGCGTTCCGTAATATCTGCAAGGGAACCAGAAATACCCGCAACTTTGCCATCAGGTCCGGGAATGGCACAGGCATAAACTTCTATCCAGCTGAAGCTACCAGCTTTGCGTAAGAAGCGGACATCAAAACGACATTCGGACTGTTGTCTATGAAATAGTTGATCGATGTATTGATGAAATTGTTGGCGGTCGCCTGGATGAACAAATTCAGCTAAACAGTGATTGAGGGCTTCTTGACGTAGGAATCCTGTTAATTCAGACCATACTGGGTTGAGAAAGGCTAAATTTCCATCCTCGTTAATTTGAAATATCACTTCTTTGAGGTTATCAACCACCGACCGATATCGGGCTTCGCTGTCGCGAACGGCTTGTTCAGCCCAGCTGGCTTCTAATAAATGTCGCAATCGGCGTCGCAGTATCGGAGGATGGATGGGTTTCGTTACATAATCCATCGCCCCTGCTTCAAAAGCTTTATCAACAGATGCTTGATCATCGAGGCCCGCAATCATCAGAATGGGAGTGGACGAACCTAAGGGCAGTTTCTGTAATTCAGCACAACAGGTAAACCCATCCATCACTGGCATTTTGGCATCTAGCAATACCATGTCAGGCTTGCGGGCTAGATAGGCATTTAGGCACTCCTGACCATTCTCAACATCAACCACCTCACACCCATCTTGTTCCAGAATTAAGCGAAGAATAATTCGAGTTGATCGATCGTCATCAACAACCAAAATAAGAGGGGTACGATTTTCCAAGGTCTGACTCATCTCACCAAAAGTTAGAGAATGGGGAAGAACAATTGAACGGAGAAAATCTTGGCATTTGATTTTTGATGTTTGATACTGCAATGCCAGATTTATTGCGGCTTACTAGCCACCTGGTTAGAAATATTTATCCCCTAGTAAGCCCATCTATTAATCAAAACATTACACCTCAGATGGGATCAACCAATTCTCCCTATAATTATTTCTGCTCCATGGAATTTGGGAGGACTGAGAGACTGATCATTTACCAATCAGCCTCTGCTTCAAGCCTTCGAACGCTCCCTAAATTGTTCGGTCTAGTGGTGATCAGGGCACGCTAATGTTGCAGGAATAGAGGGACTTTCTCCCCAGAGAAAAAGTCTCTCTAGAAATCAACTTCTATCTGGGTCAATATTTACTTTATTAACTATTAGAAAAAGAATAATTATTAAGTGCTCAACTAACTCCTAATTAAGCTAAAAAAATGCAATCACTGAATCCATCAAAGTTTAACTGGATTGATGGCCTGAGACAATGTATTGATCCCCTTCGTTCTCGGCTCGGTCGCCAGATCAGTATTGTGGGGTTAGGAAGCTGTCTAATTGCCCAGGCAGTCATTTTGGTGCCTGCCTATTTCAGGATTAGAGAGACCAAACTAGACCAACTGGAATCTCAAGGCTTAACCACAATCTCTCCATTGCTGCATCTTGCTGCCTCAAAGCCAGCCCAAGATCAGCTCATCGATACGGCTGAGACCTTAATCAAAGGGTCAATGGTGATCGGGGGAACCCTTGCTCAAAATGGCAATACCTTGGTGACCTTCGGCACGCCGCCCACCACTACAGCCCTCACCTATCCTGCTATGACTCGGGCTTGGAACAACCAGCTATCGGTTTACGACATCGCTTGGTCACAGCCAGGTCATACAGGATATCGCTTATCACTAAGGCTCGACGGCAAAGCTATACTGCTAGCCACCCTCACCGACTCATTACGGCTGGCCGGGTTAATCCTACTTATTTGGATCGTCTTTACGGTGATCACACTACATGCGGTGGGCCGCATGATTATCAGCCCCATCAATCACCTGTTAAATGATTTACGAAACGCTGAAGTGGCAATGTCCGGCGATCCAAGGGAAGTGCAACTGAGTTCTTTGCATTGCGATCGCAACAATGAATTCACAGAGGTTATCGACACCTTTAATCTGGTGCTCCAGCGGGCAGCCCTAAATATTGGCCAGCTCAAAGACAGCATGATTTCGCTGCTGGAGACTCGTCAGCAGGAACTGGAACAAATGGTAGCTGAGCTTAAATCAGCCAAACAAGAGGCTGAAACCGCCAACCAGGCCAAGAGTCAATTTCTGGCTAATATGAGTCATGAGATTCGGACCCCCATGAATGCAGTGATTGGCATGACGGGATTGCTCTTAAATACTCCCTTGGAATCCCAACAACAAGATTTTGTGGAAACCATTCGCAGCAGTGGCAATGCCTTGCTGACTTTGATCAATGACATCCTAGATTTTTCCAAGATAGAAGCAGGCAAGCTGGACTTGGAAATGCAGCCCTTCGAAATTAGGACCTGCATTGAAGAAGCCTTACTAATCGTCGCCTCGAAAGCCTCCGGTAAAAACCTAGAACTGGCTTATCTGATCAATCCACCAACACCAACTGCCATTCTTGGGGATATTACTCGCTTACGTCAGATTTTAGTTAACCTGCTGAATAATGCCATCAAGTTCACGGGGGAAGGGGAGGTCGTCGTTTATATCTCCGCAAAGCCGATTGAAAATAAGCCGCTAGCAAATGAGAATCTGGAGATGATCGCCGAGGCCACCCCCTATGAAATCCAATTTGACGTTAAAGATACGGGAATTGGCATTTCCCCTAACAAACTTGAACGCTTATTCAAATCTTTTTCTCAAGTTGATGCGTCTACAACTCGTAAGTTTGGGGGTACTGGACTCGGCCTAGCGATTAGTAAACAGCTCAGCGAACTCATGGGTGGCAAAATATGGGTCGATAGCGAGGTAGGGAAAGGGTCAACCTTTTCGTTTACTATTTCAGCGTCAGAAATACCGAACTATGTCAGTCCTAAAGTGGCATCAGATGTGCAGTTAGCCGGCAAGCAACTGCTGATTGTGGATGATAATGCCACGAATCGGGAAATCTTATCCTTGCAAGCGCAATCCTGGGGGATGTTAACCTGTGCGGTTAAGTCAGGCATTAAAGCCTTGGAATGGTTGCAACGAGGTGTGAATTTTGATCTCGCTATTCTAGATATGCAAATGCCAGAAATGGATGGGGTTACCTTGATCCAGAAAATTCGAGAAGAGCCCAATGGTAAGACATTGCCGCTTATTGTCTTAAGCTCTCTGGGACAAGATGATATTCGAACCCGTGCAGGTGAGATTAATTTTTCGGCCATTTTGAACAAACCAGTTCAACAAAACCAGCTGAAGAGCATCCTTTCCCAAGTATTAGGCAACCCACTGATCAAAGTCGAACAGCCCCCAGACGTTCAAGAACAGCCCGCGAATTTAGGCGATCAACATCCTCTGCGGATTCTCCTGGCAGAAGATATGGTAGTAAACCAAAAAGTGGCCCTACTGACCTTGCAACAACTGGGCTATCGGGCAGATGTAGCAAACAATGGCCTCGAAGTGATCGAAGCTCTAGAGCGACAATCCTATGATGTTGTTCTTATGGATGTACAAATGCCAGAGATGGATGGCCTGACGGCAACCCGAGAAGTTTGTCAGCGATGGTCACCAGCAGATCGCCCGCATATCATCGCTATGACCGCTAATGCCATGCAGGGCGATCGGGAAATGTGCCTGGATGCAGGGATGGATGCTTATATCACTAAACCCGTGCGGATGCACGAACTAAGGGATGTCCTCAGTCGTTGCCAGCCCATGGTGGAACTCGCCATTGAGGAAACAGCTCACCATCCTCCTGAGCCCCAACCTGTCCCTATAACCTTGAACGGACAGCCCCAACCATCGCCGTTACAGATGGAAGAGGAAGTCCCTCAACCCGTAGCAGCTGTCAATACAGCCCTCTCCCAAACCCATTTAGATTCTTCAGAAGGCATTGCTGTATCGAAGGAAAATCGGTCAGCAGCTCTTTCTCAAATAGCCTCCGTTCATCCTCTCTCCGAGTCTGAACCTCTTCATTCCTCTCCAGAAACTACCGTCACTATGGAACAACCGACGATGGCTGAACCCTCAATTGATCCAACCATTATTGATCCCGCAGCATTGGATAGCTTTCGCCAATTGGCTGGGGAACATGCCTCTTTACTCATTGCTGATTTATTAAATACCTATCTGGAAGATGCTCCCGGTCGATTAGACAAAATGCATCAGGCAGTGCAAGACGCTGATCCAGATGTATTGAGTGATGCCGCCCATGCTCTGAAATCAGCCAGTGCCAATCTTGGTGCGAAGCAACTGGCTGGCCTATGTGCCGAAGCAGAAGCTTTGGGGCGAGCAGGTTCGATGGATGGAGCTTCAACCATTGTCGCAAAGATTTCCCAAGCCTATGAGATAGTCCGCACAGCATTTGAAGCAGAAATGGCTGCTTGCAGGATTTAATAAAGTCCTTCTAACAGGAGATTCGACCCGATTTTGACTAGGTAAAGCATATGTTATGGCTACTTGTCTGTTCAGCATTGGTATTTGTCATGCAACCTGGGTTCATGTGCCTGGAGTCTGGACTCACGCGTTCCAAGAATAATATCAACGTTGCCATTAAAAATTTTGCAGATTTTAGCCTGTCAACTTTTATTTTCTGGTTTTTCGGCTATGGATTGATGTTCGGTACCTCAATCAATACTGTGATTGGCACCGATCAATTTCTGGCTTCACCTGAAACAGATGCGGCTCTGGCAGCGTTTATTGTGTTTCAAACCATGTTTTGCAGTACTGCCGCCACAATCGTATCAGGGGCAGTGGCCGAACGCATGAAGTTTGGCGGCTATCTACTGATCACCACTTTGATGGCGGGTGTTGTCTATCCCGTCTTTGGGCATTGGGTTTGGAATGGAGTAGAGGCTGGACAAGTTAACGGCTGGCTGGGTCGGATGGGATTTATTGATTTTGCTGGATCTACCGTTGTCCATAGTGTCGGGGGATGGGTGTCCCTAGCTGCAATTTTAATTATTGGTCCTCGACAAGGAAGATTTTCGAATACGGGAGGCCCTAAGGAAATCTTAGGGTCTAGTTTGCCCTTATCCGTGTTGGGCGCTTTGCTGTTGTGGATGGGATGGCTGGGCTTTAATGGCGGTAGTGGTCTTGAATTTAGCGATCGCGTGCCCATCATTTTGCTCAATACGGTCTTAGGGGGGGCTGCTGGTACGCTCACCGCAGGAGCCCTAGGCTGGTGGCGCACCAAGGTTCCTCAGATCGAGTTAATGATTAACGGTTCCTTGGCAGGCTTGGTTGCGGTGACGGCCTCCTGTCATGTGATTAATCCTCCCTTGGCGGTCATCATCGGGGTGATAGGGGGAGCCGTCATGGTGGTTATCAAATATTGGATGCTTCGGCTGCAGCTTGATGACGCAGTGGATGCGATCCCAGTCCATCTAGGTGGGGGGATTTGGGGGACATTGGCAGTAGGGCTTTATGGCCGCCCAGATTTATTAGAAACAGGTCTGAGCCGAGGCACCCAAATCGGTGTTCAGTTATTAGGGATTTTGAGTTGTGGCGTGTGGACGTTTGGTCTAAGCTGGATTGTCTTGAAAGGGATAGATCGGCTGATTCGCTTGAGAGTGTTGGCAGAAGACGAGCAAATAGGGCTCAATTTCGCTGAGCATCATGCCAAATCGGAAGTGTTGGATCTGTTTAAAGTGATGGATCAGCAGGCGGAAGATCTAGACTTAAGTTTGCGAGCCCCCGTAGAACCCTTCACTGAGGTCGGCCGAATCGCAACTCGGTATAACCAAGTCATTGATGCTTTAGAGCAATCCAATCAAGAGCTGTTAGCCACTCAAGCTAACTTGGAACAACAAGTTGAAGCTCGCACTGCCAAACTCGTTGAAACCAATCAAGAACTGCAGCAGCTTGCTCGCTTTAAGGAGGATTATTCTCGTACTCTGGAAGCAGAGGTAGAAGCCAAAACCCAAAAACTAAGGTGGGAAATTGAGGAGCGCCAAGAAGCAGAGATGGCCCTGGCCCAGCAGGTCAAGCGGGCGCAACTCTTAGAGAAAATCACCCAGGCGATTCGTCAAAACCTCGATACCCAAAGAATTTTTCAGACTGCAGCGGATCAGATCGGTCAAGTATTTCAAGTCAGCCGGTGTCATTTACATAGCTATACAGAAGGCTTGGATAACTTTATTCCGGTGGTTGCGGAATATGCAGCTCCTGGTATCAGCTCACTCCTGGGCATCCAAATGCCCGTTGCTGATAATCCCCATGCCCAACAGTTGCTTGCTCAAGATAAAGCAGTCGTAACCACAAATGTTTATACCGATCGATTAATGGAAGTCCTGATTGCGGATACTCAGCCAATCACTATGAAGTCGATGCTGGCGGTGCGCACTTCCTATCAAAACCAACCCAATGGGGCTATCATTCTCCAGCATTGCGATCGCAGATTATCTCGTCAAGATTATTTGGCCCAGCCCGATGCTCATACGGACTGTTTTCGAGCCTGGACCCCTGCAGAAGTCGATCTATTGGAAGCCGTGGCGGATCAAATTGGTATCGCACTGGCCCAAGCTCAGTTACTTGAGCAAGAACAAGCCCAGCGATCGCAACTGCAACAAGAAATATTTGAACGCCAACAAGCAGATGCTGCTTTGGAGGAAAGCCAAGAACGGTTTCAACTCGCTGTTCAAGGCTCTGGAGACGTTCTTTGGGATTGGAACATTGTCAACAAAGAATTTTATCTTTCGCCTAGATTTCATGAGCTTTTGGGGTATGAAACCCATGAATTGGACTGCACCTTGGAGACTTGGAAAGCCCATATCCATCCCCAGGATCAAGATCAGGTGTCTCTGGCCCTCAAGTATCATTTGGAACACTTAGTACCTTATGAGGTTGAGTATCGTCTGCGAACTAAAACTGGCTCTTATATTTGGGTTTCTGGCCGAGGGCAGGCTATTTGGGATATTACGGGAGAGCCCACTCGCATGGCAGGGTCCATTCGAGATATCACGGAAACAAAAGTTGCCGCAGAAGCCCTGAAACAGCAGATGCGGCGGGCTGAATTGGTAGAAGAAATTACTCAAAAAATTCGCAAAAATTTAGACCGCCAACAGATTTATAAAGCAACTGTGCAAGAAATTGGCAAAACCTTTCAAGTCTGTCGCTGCCATTTGCACACCTACGTAACGCAACCTAAACCCCACCTACCGATCGTCGCTGAGTACTTAGCTGTCGACGTCCCTTCTCTGTTGGGAACTGACATCATGCTAGAGAATAATCCCCATGCTCGCAAAGTTCTGCGACATGACCGCGCAGTTGCCTCTGCTAATGTATTGGGTGATCCTCTAGTTGAGTCAGTATCTGAGGTTTGTGAACAAGGTCAAATCCAGTCGATACTGGCGATTCGCACCTCCTATCAGCGAAAAGCCAATGGAGTCATTGTGCTGCAACAATGCGATCGCCAACGGGACTGGACCCAAGCCGAAATTGAACTACTAGAAGCAGTTGCTGGACAAGTCGGTATTGCTCTAGCCCACGGTCATCTCCTCGAACAAGAGCAACTGCGGCGACAAGAGCTGACTCAAAATAATACCGCTTTAGAACAGGCTCGGAAGGAAGCTGATGCTGCCAATGTCGCCAAGAGCGAATTCTTGGCCACCATGAGTCATGAAATTCGGACGCCTATGAATGCTGTGATTGGCATGACTGGCCTATTGCTGAATACGCCGCTAGATCTTCAACAACAGGATTTTGTGGAGACCATTCGCAGCAGTGGGGATGCGCTGCTGACCCTGATTAACGATATTCTTGATTTTTCCAAAATTGAAGCAGGCAAGCTGGAGTTTGAAGAACAACCCTTTAGTCTTCGAAATTGTATCGAAGAAGCATTGCGTCTAGTAGCTCCCAGGGCTATGGATAAGCAACTAGAACTCGCCTATCTGTATGACCCCAACACCCCGAATCAAATCGTTGGGGATGTTACCCGTCTACGTCAAATTCTGGTGAATTTGCTGACTAATGGTGTCAAGTTCACAGAAAAAGGTGAAGTGGTGGTTTATATTCAGGACGTCACTGATGCTGAGGCTACAGTCAACAAAACCTCACCCCAACGCAAAACTATCCAGGATATTCAACATCAGCGCCGCTTGATCCAGTTTGAAGTTAGAGACACTGGCATTGGTATTCCTGAGGACCGAATGGATCGTCTGTTCAAGTCCTTTAGCCAAGTGGATGCTTCCACAACAAAAAAATATGGAGGGACTGGACTGGGATTAGCCATCTGTAAATCCCTCTCCCATATGATGGGGGGAAGAATCTGGGTTGAGAGCACAGCAGGGGTTGGGTCTAGCTTTTTCTTTACCATTGCTGTACAAGTGGCTCCTGAGAAAGACAACACATTGGATCAATCTCAACAAATACTAGATGGCAAGCAATTACTGGTTGTTGATGATAATCCCACCAATCGCAAGATTTTAACGCTGCAAGCCCAAACCTGGGGAATGGGCATCCAGGCCGTCAGCGGGGGGGGCGAAGCCCTTGCCCTGCTGCAGAAAGATACTACATTCGATCTAGCCATTTTGGATATGCAAATGCCAGAAATGGACGGCATCACATTAGCGAAGAAAATTCGTCAGCTTGACCAGGGAAAACAGCTACCGCTCGTCATTCTTAGCTCCTTGGGTCAAGAGGAAATCATCAAGCATAAGGATGATGTTCAGTTTTCTGCCATCCTTAATAAACCGATTCAGCAATCTTACTTATACGATGCCCTAGCGGAAGTTTTTGAAGGCCAGCGGGTTAAAGTTGAACCGTCTCTCCCTGCTACTCCGCATGCTGAGCAAAATAATGTTCAGCCTCTTCAAATTTTGCTGGCCGAGGATATTGTGGTTAATCAGAAAGTAGCCCTATTAATTCTGAAGCAATTGGGATACCGGGCAGATGTGGCTAATAATGGTGAAGAAGTTCTAGAGGCCCTACATCGTCAACCCTATGATGTGGTATTGATGGATGTGCAGATGCCACAAATGGATGGTTTGGCGGCAGCTCACCAGATCCAAGAGCAATGGAAAGAAGGTGACCGGCCCTATATTATTGCTCTAACCGCCAATGCTATGCAGGGCGATCGCGAAATATGTGTGGCTGCAGGAATGCATGATTATGTCAGCAAACCGATTCGAGTGGATGAGTTACAGGCCGCCTTTGAACGATATTTTGCCCAAGTCAATTAACCTCAAGTGGCTTGCTAGTTTCAAGTATCCATGACCAGCATCATTCCTCTGAACTAGCAACATATCTTCACCCAGCAACCTTGGCTACTCTGGCTTCCCTTCTGGCAAGACGATGGTTCGCAAAGATATGACCGGATGTTGAGGCAGACATGGTACGCTGAAGGTCATATCGGTTTTAGTGGGGAGCAGCCACTAAAGTAATGGGGAAAGCTTGGTGAAAGCCCAACACTGTCCCGCAGCTGTGAGCAGAAAATTTCTGCAAGTCAGAACGCCCGCCGAGTTCCACGGTAAACACTTCTGCGAGGTACGGAAAGTGGTAAGACAGATGGGTCTATCCTGGCTTTTATCTGGACGACTATTGCTAAAACATAGCATCAGGGCCAGCTTACTGGCAGACTTGGGGATCATCGGCTCCAGTTTAGCGGCCTCTGCCCACCATCCCTTTTGGGGGGCAAACATTAGCCAATTTCCTAGAAGTCTGCTTGCCTGACCTAGGCCACCTGGCCATTGACATTGATTCTTTAGCCTTTGTCATTGCCATTGGCTGGATAGCTGTGATTTTACGTCACGGGAAGATTCTGTGTTGCCCGTGCGATTTGCCGGATTTGCGATCGCAGGTATGGGCCTAGCCTTTTTAAGTTCCGTCCTCCTGGACTCATTCAGTTATCAATACATTTCAATACCATGCATAAAATTCCAGTTACGGTGGTTACCGGATTTTTGGGTGCCGGTAAAACGACACTCATTCGTCATCTTCTCCAAAATAATCAGGGACGCCGGATTGCCGTCATGGTCAATGAATTCGGTGAAGTCGGGATTGATGGCGATCTGCTCCGAACCTGCCAGGTCTGTGATGAAGAAGAGGAGACCAACAGCACGATTCTAGAGCTAACCAATGGTTGTCTATGCTGTACGGTTCAGGAAGAGTTTTTGCCCACCATGCAAACGTTGTTAAAGCGGCGCGATCAAATTGACTGTATTGTCATCGAAACGTCGGGTTTAGCCTTGCCAAAGCCCCTGATTCAAGCCTTCCGTTGGCCCGAAATTCGCACGGGCGCAACGGTTGATGGTGTGATTACTGTAGTAGATTGTGATGCGATCGCATCCGGCACCTTGGTGGGCGATCTGGAAGCTCTTGATGCTCAGCGCCAAGCAGATGATAGCCTCGACCATGAAACTCCGATCGAAGAATTGTTTGAAGATCAACTGGCCTGCGCAGATCTTGTCCTCTTAACCAAGGGAGATCGTGTCGCACCTCAAGACCAAGAGCGGGTGAAAAATTGGTTGCGTCAAGAACTTCCCAGCAGTGTTAAGATCCTCTCCTGTCAGGCAGGGCAAATTAGTCCTGACCTCCTGCTAGGATTTAATGCTGCCGTTGAAGACCACTTGGAGACTCGCCCCAGCCACCACGATCATGAAGAAGATCATGATCATGATGATGACATCAACGCTATCCAGGTTATTGTCAATCACACTTTCGATCCGAAAGATCTCTTGGCAAAGCTACAACAATTAGTCCAGACCTATGAAATCTTTCGGATCAAAGGCTTTGTTGCCGTTCCCAATAAGCCCATGCGACTGGTCATTCACGGAGTAGGACAACGCTTTGATTCTTTTTTTGATCGACCTTGGCAAGGCCAAGAACCACGCCAAACCAAATTAGTCTTCATCGGTGAGAATCTACAACAAGCAGAAATAGAGGCCGCTATTCTAAAATCAGCTGCAATGCTATCCTCTCAAACAGTAGAGCAAGGGGTTACTTCGTAAGACAGACCGTGTTACTTTCTGGACTGGTTACTGCGCCAGTCGTGGCTGTCACGGAATAGCAATGCTGCTCACCACTACTGCCAGACAAAGTCACGGCGGTAGACAAATTGCCCCCACTATACACTTGCGACTCATTGGTGCCCACCACTTGCTTCACTGCAAAGGTTGTTGCACTGATTTGGCCAGACCAAGTCCAGGTTAGATCAACCGTATCTGTTCCAGGCTGCCGTGTCCCAGTGAGGATGGGAACGGGTTGAGTATTGCCTAAGCGAGAGGTGGCAGTACTATTGAGGCGATGAATTTCAACTTCTGAAATATGGCTACGCATGAATAAATCCACTTGCATTCCCTTTACGCAGGCTTGAAAACCAGTAGTTCCTACCAAAACGCCTGGCGTAGGGCAAGGGGGGGATTCATCTGTCACATTTGCGATGGCATCCACCAACGTATCGCTGGAAATGGGATCACGACAAGGATTAATACTGCCATCCAATTCCGGGACCCGACCATAGCGGAAAATTGAGTTGGGTGGCAACCAATCTTGTCCACTGGCTCGCACATCATAGACGACGCGATCATAGTTAGCAGGCTGCGGTGGCGGAGATCCAGCGTTAGGCCCACCTGCTGGACAAACCGCTGGAATTTGCGAATTAATGGGAATTTCCAAGTAGAGGACTAATGTACCGTAGGCTCCTAGATCAGATAACGGTAGTCCTGTGTTTGTGACAACATTCGCCAAGGTAGAGGAACTTGACGCGACTACATTATTGGTCTGATTAATGCGATGCGCCATTCGGATCTCATTGCTGATAAAATCAAAGGCTCTGCTTAAGTCGTGTCGTCTAGCGGCAATGGATTCTGTTCTTTTATTGGCTTGTGTTGCGGTAATCACCCCAAAACCGATTAAGCTGGTTACCAGACTAGTAATGATTGTGGCTGTAAGTAGCTCAACTAAAGTGACTCCCTTCTCATTGAATGGATAACTCCGATCAGGGAAAGTCTGCTGCGCCAACAGCCATAATCGCCATCGTTGGAAATGTTTCATTGCTGGTCCCATTTCTCCGCAGTGCAACGCCCAGAGGTGGTAATCGCCAACGGTGTGATTTCACCGGTATAGGTACCGATTCGGGTCAACCCTAAGGTATTAGAAATGGCTATGCAATGTTTCGTTGCTTGATCATCATCAGGGAAAAAAAACACAATTTTGCCACTCGGATCAGCAGGGGAGGTTCCGCCACTGACAATAGAGAAATCAGGATTACCCAAGACGCCAAACTTAATGGGAATGTCATAGGAAGAAACCGATGATGTTCCCGGCGGATCCTCATCGCCCTCAAAATCGTTCGCAATATGGACGCAACCCCCAGCGCTTAAGGACTGAGACTGGCATCGGGCAATCACTTGGACAACCATTCCGGCGTTGGAAAGGCGATTGTCTTGATTTTGTGGATTAGACAGCGCAATTAATGAGGGAGTAATCCCATTGTTAAGCCCCTGAGCCGTCTGACTATCAGAGAGAACCATGCTTCCCTTGTTGGTAATGGGATTCGAGTTATCACGCTTCAAATTAGTTGCAATGGACACTTCTGAAGCTAAGTTGCGATCGCCCGTTTTCAAACAAGATCCTGTTACTTTTCCTTTGACGAAATTTAGCGTAACTGTGCAAACTTTGTTGCCTTTGATGGCCTCTCTTTGAGTTTCATTTAGGGCTGTCCGGACTTCTGCCACAGTTTGCTTAAGCTTGGCACGATTCAACATCCCCCATACGCTAGGAGCCGAAATACTCGCAACAATTCCCATAATGGCCACGAGCACCATTTTTTCTGCTAGCGTAAATCCTAATACCGCTCTTTTTTTTCGGAGAGGTAATATCGAATTTTTGGGAAGCATCATAAACCTTAAGGATTCAACATCAAATAAGCGAAGATTCAAGGGCATTTGAAAACAGCATGAGGAATAACTTCCGTATTAACCGTGGCAATCGGTTTACTTTCCCCTTGTTCAGTAACTTGATAGGTGACGTTCAATAATCGATAGGGGTCAGAAGAATTTGCATAATTAGCTGTCCGAGTGAGGGTATAGTTTTTGCCTCCTAATGCTCTAGGACCTATGGTTGTCGAGGTGCCTCCTAAACCTGTGATATTGTCATTGAGAAAACCTGCAGCTAAACCATCACTGCTGAGTGCCGCTAGACATCGAGAAGAGTAGGGTTGTGTGGTTATCTCATACTGTGCAGCTTGATTGACCACCGTTTCTAAATCTTCTTGGATCCAACTCACGGCCTCGTCGTACTGAGTGGCAACAACCCGAAATGCAGCTGAAGTAACAATGGCCTGCATGGTCATTGAGACAAAAACTGCAGCGACAATCATCGCCACCAACACTTCAATTAATGTAAAACCTGTATTCTTATTGGAACGAGACTGAGAATGACCCAACAATGGGGTCGCTTTTGCTACCTTCCATTGAATTGAGAACCATCGGTAAACAAGGTTGGCTGTTCTGGACTGACTCATGATTACAACCTCACCCGTTGCCACTTTTTGACATAGCCAAACTTATTTTTAGGTGTTAATCCAATCCCACTCACAACATCTGTCAAGCTTGAAATATCGTCGGGTACTCTAATTCCTGATGTACTGCCATTTGTGGTGATGATGTCATCATCCTCCGACGGTACTGAGCGGGTGTGGGGATTGATGTTGATTGAACTCACCACATCTTCTACCCAAGCGACGCCATCAAAATTGGTATTTCCACTACTGGAGCACCCGTCCCCTGAGCCTTGCAAATGAAGATCATTAATTTTGTTATAGACAAACGCCGTGTCGATACAGGAATGATCAAATAACGATATGGCAGGTGTAGTACCGCCAGGGTTATGGACAAAAATCCTTAAGTCTCCAACCTGGGGAATTTGACCGTCTGAGCGAACATTCCTCAGTTGTGCATTGTCACGTAACTCAAACGTATCCGTGACGTAAATATGAACGGTACCGTCGGTCGTATCGATATTGACAATGTCAGTTCCATCGAGATTCAGATGTTGAATGTGATAGGGGGAGTTGGCAGAGGTTAGTGTAATACTGCTATTTACTGTTGCTAACGCGGTAGCCCCTGACGGTAAATCTACGGGTAGAGTTTGTGTAATCGGACACCCCACGATACTTCCTGCAATCAAGTCATCTCCTGGACCATCACTTACCGTTGAGTAAATTGCATTGAGATAACTGGAGCGATCACCATCACCAGAGGCAGACTTGTTGACCAAGCTACTATCAGCAGACCAGTTAGGATCGTAGTACAGATTGGCATGTTGTCCAATAATGGTTCGCCCTCGGATAAAAGCGCCCTGCATAGCTATCACACCAGGAAAATCCTCTATTTCGGAGTGGATGGTTAAGGTGGAATAAACATACGAACGCAGATCGCCGTGTTGTCCCTCAATGAGTAACGTACTGGTTTGGTTTTGGGGTTGATAGCGATAAGCCTTCAGTCGATATTGTCCATTCGCTCCGATCATCCCATCGAGGGCGATACTTGGGGTAATGGTTGTGGATGTAGTGTCGCAAGGGGAAGAGATACTTCCGGTATATCCCGTCCATTCGTCAACTGTGGTGGATTCTTCGTCACCTGAATTCAGAATCCCATCAGGCCCCAAATACGTTTTTCCCGTTTTCGGATTCACCTCATCGTAATTTCGAGTCAACAAAATTTGATTATTGGGTTTAGTGAGTTGAGCTAAGGTCCGGGCCATTCCCCCTTCAGAAATGGCTAGGCTTGCCCCCGATTCCTTACGAGTCCAGGCAGTGGTGCGATCGCTTTGAGCGACCATCAAGGTAGACATCCCCAAGATCACTAAAACAAACCCCATTCCTAGAGCGAGAGGGAGGGCAAAACCCTGATTGTTGCGAGGTGAACTCAGCCTCAGCAGAAGAGCTAAATAATCGAATGGGAGCTTCAAGATCTATCCCCCCAGACAATACACTGCTGATGAAAGCTAGCTACAGTATCAATGGCATATAGACCTTGGTTGAGTTGAAAGCTCAGGTGTCTCAACACACCGATCGAGATTATTGTGGAAGTTATCCAAATGATTGACATCGATCAAGAAGAAACCCAAATCGCCTAAGACTAGGTATTTCAGAAAAATGAAACTTCTCTTATACCTACGTTTTCATTATTAGTTGGGTTGTCAATAATTTCGACCGAAGGAATACGGATGTTCCCCTCATAAGGAACACTATATTTCCAGTTTTTTAAGCTCTCTGCTCCTCAAAAATTCAGTAGTTCTAACTAGAGTTCTTCCTAGAAGCCACACCCAAACTCGGTTCCATCATCCTGAGCTTGATCGCAAAACTTCGGCTGCTAAACATGCTCGATTTCGCCCCATTTTCTTGGCTTGATACAAGGCTTGATCCGCTCTTCGCAAGAGTGCTTCCTCTGACTTAACGTCAGTGGGGAAGGTTGCTAACCCTAGACTTGCAGTGAGATGAATCCGAACCTCGGAAGAAATCCGAATGGGTTGAATTGCAATTTCACGCCGAATGCGGTGAGCAACTGCAGAGCAGTCTTCTATTTTTGCTTTCGGTAATATGACGGCAAATTCTTCACCCCCATACCGACTGACAATATCTCCAGGACGAACTTCTTTTCTAAGTAACTGAGCTACACAACACAGCGCTTTATCCCCTGCTTGGTGTCCATACGTATCATTCAATTGCTTGAAGTGATCAATATCCACCATAATGAGTGAAACTGGGTGATCATCGCGCCTAGATTGTTCAACTTCGACGGATAACCAGCGGTTGAACTCTCGGCGGTTATATACTTCTGTAAGACCATCCAAGGTTGCTAGCCGCTCCAAATCAGTCTGGCTTTGTTCCAAACTCTCTGCCATTATATTAAAGGTATCGGCTAGGTGAGCAAACTCGTCTTGGATTCTGAGCTTTATACGATATTTAAAATTCCCTTCTCCTAAGTACTTTACCCCTTCTTGTAAGTGATACAGAGGGATGAGGATCGAACGAGACAGGGCATAGGCGCAAATAATAGCTATGGTTAGGGCCAACAGAAAAATAATTGCAACCAAAGATCTGACGCGCTCTCGGACCAATTGGGCTTGTCTCAGATTTTCTGCATTTTGAAACGCAATGAGCCGGTAATTTAACTCTTGTACATTTTGGAGGATCTCCTGAAGTTTTCTCTGAAAATCTGGTACTTTTGGCAATCCGTAGGTATTATTAGACTTATTCTTGGATTCTAATATTTCTAGGCCCAATTTCTCTAATTCATGCCATTTCTCCCGAATCCTATAGATAGATTCATTCCGTTCAGGCAATTGGGAAGGTCGAGTCAGGATAATCTTAAAATTATAGTGGATATCAGTTGAAGTCTGCTCAAAATAAGCGACAGAGACTGCTTCAGAGTCTGTACTTCCTGAATTTACGACCCCAGATATATCTAGCAATAATCCTTCTATTCTAGCCAAAGGGAATAGCTCTTCTAAGCCAACATTTTCCTGCTTTTCAAAACTGTCTATTGCCCCCTCAAACGAAATAAGGGCCCCTCCCGCAAGCAACAAAAAAGGGACTAACATTGTTCCTAAGCCGATGCTTAAACGCTGGCGGAGGGAGGTCTGTCGGGGAGACCTAAGACGCATAAGAAGCAAACTATACGAAGTGGTTTAGTTTAGTATTCCCTAAGAATGGGAGTTTGATAATATTATGATGTGAGTAAAGATAATTGACCTAAGAGTTCTGGATTAACTTTGGACTTTTGCACCTATATTTGTCTGACTGAACCATCTTTTCTCTATTTCTCACCGTATTTGTTGGTAATGATGGTCTCCACAAAACGATACAACACTTTGGATGCAAACTATTGAGCAATAATGATATTTGCAATGTTGCCATCATTGGGGGCACGCACGGGAACGAACGAATAGGGCTATATCTAGTTCAAAAATTCCAACAGAACCCTACCTTACTCCTACGCCCTAGTTTCTCAACCACCTGTCTGATTGGCAATCCCCAAGCCTGCATTGAGAATCAACGATATATTGATACTGATTTAAATCGGTGTTTCTTAAAGGCAAGCCTAGACAATAATTTATTGGTCAAATATGAAGAGAAACAAGCAAAAGCCCTTCACCAGCAATTAGGTCCTAAAGGGAATTCTGATACTTTCCTCCTAGACTTACATTCCACCACAGCAAATATGGGATTAACCCTCATTTTGGTCAATGATCATTCCTTTAATCTCCATCTAGCTGCATATCTGACTTATCGCAATCCTCTAGTACGGGTCTATCGTTGGACCCAGGCTGATCAGGAAAACGCTTTTGTTAGCTCAATTTGCCAACTGGGCTTCGCTATAGAAGTGGGACCGATTCCCCAAGGTATCCTTCTAGCCTCTTTATTTCAACAAACTGAAGCTCTGATTTATCAAATTCTTGATTATTTAGAGCAGGTCAACCAAGGATCTGACCTGTCTTTCCCTCGACATCTCACACTGTTTCAACATCTTGAGGTAATAGATTTTCCCAAGACACCAGAAGGGGAGTTGGCTGGAATGATACATCCTGAATGTCAAGGCATGGACTATCAACCCTTAAATCCAGGAGAGCCATTATTTTTGACCTTTGAAGGTCAGACGCTTTGTTATGACGGCAGTGCAACTGTATGGCCTATTTTTATCAATGAAGCGGCCTATTACGAAAAAGGTATTGCCATGTGTATAACCCAGAAGCAAGACATTTCCCTGCAACATAATTGAGATACGTTACAGGATCGCCGTGGATTGACCAGAACCTGGAGCACCATCATTCAGACTTTATTTAGGCAATGCTGAGTGGACAAGATGTTGTTCCAACCAATGCTCAATATCTGCCAAGACCTGCAGGTAATCTAGATCTTGATGAAGATCATGATAGGCATTGGGATATTCAATATACTGCTTATCTTGGAATGTAATGTTTTGGAAATAATCACGGCTGGATTCTGGTGGAATCGTTCGATCCGCTGAACCATGCAGCATGAGTACAGGAACTCTTAACTCCGTAACATGGGCTTGCAACCAGTCCAAGGTCGAGAAAAATTCTGTAGACATCCGAGCCCTACCACAGGTATGTCGTAATGGATCTTGAGCATGAGTCGTGACAACGGCAGGGTTACGGGAACCTGCTGATAGATCGATCCCTGTATTGAGGGCAAAGCTTGGCCAAATGGAGGAAAAGATGCGGCCAATAAAAAACTTAATTGGAGAAAGTCCAACCTTCCCAATAGGAAGTGCGCTTAAAATAACACCATGGATAGCGTAGGGTAGGCGAACAGCATAGTCTAAAGCGATGGTTGCCCCCAAACTATGGCCATATACAAAGCAAGGACAGTGGGGGGAGTCTGCTGTAACTAGATGTAGGAATCCCCTTAAATCTTCTCGAAATTCTGACCATCGGTTAATATATCCACGCTTTCCTTCTGAACGTCCATGTCCCCGGAGATCGAAGCTATAAACTGCATATCCTCGCGCAACTAGGTGGGTTACTACTGCACCAAATGTGTTCGAATGACTTCCTAATCCATGAACGATGATGATGTTAGCCCGAGCTAGACTCAGGGGCTGCCAGGTTTGATAGAAAAGGTTGAGACCGCCAACCCCCTTAAACCTTCCTTCTCGATGGTTCATGCTTGTCTTCGCTCTCATCCTTAACCAATCATTACGTTGTTCAATTTCTTTTAAGAGCACTAAGAAGAGACTCGTCATTCTAGACTCTCCTTATAATGCTAACAATCCCTCAGTCGCCTGGTGTGCCCAAGGTAATACGAATCATCCAAACCCCAACATTAGATCTACACCGATATTGTTGACATGATTCGGAGGAACAAACAGGGCTATCTTGTTATTATGATGTGGCCTTTCCATGATCGATGTTGACATCTCTGTCTGGATGTCACCTATTATTTTGGGGCTGTGGCTCAGTTGGATAGAGCAAGCGCCTCCTAAGCGCTAGGTCGGCGGTTCGAGTCCGCCCAGTCCCGTTAAACTATTTATATCTCATGGGCATTACGTTTTTGGCTGCTTTGCTTGCAAGCGCTGGCCTGTTGACTTGCGCCAATCCGAAGACTATTTGCTGAAGAGCGATGGATGTGAAGTACAGCATGATCATCTTGCTACATATCTCTTTGCTAAACTTATAGAATTTTCAACCCTATTTAACGAATAGGGCCTTGAAATTAGCCTATTGCCCGTTCCGCCATTATTCATCTGACCTATTGCTTGAGGCATACTTGCTGACCATGACCCAATCCCCAACCTCGACAACCGTTACTTCTGAAATCTCATTTTCTTCAGGAGAGGGCAGCAACGGCAAATTTGGTCCATTGGCATCTCAGCAACTGCCGACGATGCTGCAGCCCTCGGACACGTTTGCTGATCGCCACATTGGCCCCAGCAAAGCAGAAATTGCTCAGATGCTAGCCACCATGAAGATTGGGGATTTGGAGGCATTGATTGATGCAGCAGTCCCTGCTCAGATTCGTCTCAAGCAGCCCCTAAAGCTAGGCCAAGAACGGGGAGAACATGAGCTGATGCAGGAATTACGGGCAATTGCGGCTAAAAATCAAATTTTTCGGTCCTACTTTGGCATGGGTTATGCCGGATGTGTTACGCCTCCGGTGATTCAGCGAAACATTCTTGAGAATCCTGGTTGGTATACCCAATACACTCCCTACCAAGCTGAAATTGCCCAGGGTCGATTAGAAGCCCTGCTCAATTTCCAAACGATGGTGATGGATTTAACGGGGTTGGAAATTGCCAATGCCTCTCTACTAGACGAAGGGACCGCTGCCGCCGAAGCGATGGCCATGAGCTACAACCTGCAAAAGAAGCAGGCGGCCAAAACCTTTTTTGTCTCTGAAAAATGCCATCCTCAAACCATTGCCATCATTCGCACTCGGGCGTTGCCTCTTGGTATTGAGGTGATTGTAGGGGATTACCAGCAGTATGATTTTGCTAAGAATGCAACCTTTGGAGCGCTGCTGCAATATCCCGCCACGGACGGTGCTATCCATGACTACCGAGCTTTTGTAGAGGCTGCCCATGCGGCAGGTGCGTTAGTGACCGTGGCGACGGATCTGCTCAGCTTGCTGCTGCTCACTCCACCGGGAGAATGGGGAGCAGATATTGCGGTGGGTAATAGTCAACGGTTTGGCGTGCCGCTGGGATATGGCGGTCCTCATGCGGCGTTCTTCGCAACGCGAGCGGCCTATCAGCGCAAGATTCCAGGGCGGATTGTGGGGATTTCCCATGATGTTCAAGATAAGCTGGCATTACGATTGGCTTTGCAAACCCGTGAACAGCATATCCGACGAGATAAGGCCACAAGCAATATTTGTACCGCTCAAGTTTTATTAGCCGTGATTGCTGGGATGTATGCGGTCTACCACGGTCCTCAAGGGCTGAAACATATTGCCGATCGCGTGCATGTATTGACTAGTTTGTTGGCAACTGGATTAAAGAAGCTTGGGTTTGAGCTGACCTCAGAGCTGTTCTTCGATACCGTAACAGTAAAGTTAGGGGTTTTGTCGGCGGAGGAATTGCGGATGAGATCGCAGTCCCAAGCCATCAATCTTCGGTATATAGATGCTGAAACCGTCAGCATTGCCTTTGACGAAACCACTACCCCAACAGACCTATGGGATGTGCTCAGTTTATTTACCTCGGAAGACCCCAGCTTTACGCTAGAAGATCTACTCTCTGAATCTTCCGTTGACTATCCCGAGCTACATCAGCGCACCAGCGCTTACCTGACCGAACCCGTTTTCAATACCTACCATTCTGAAACGGAGCTGCTTCGTTACATGCATCGGTTACAGGCAAAGGATTTGTCTCTGACCACCTCGATGATTCCCCTCGGTTCCTGCACGATGAAACTCAATGGAACCTCAGAGATGGTCCCCGTTACCTGGCCAGAGTTTGGTCAACTCCATCCCTTTGTTCCTGTGGAGCAAGCCCTGGGCTATCAGGAACTCTTCCAACAGTTGGAATCCATGTTGGCTGAAATCACTGGCTTCGCGGAGATTTCTCTCCAACCCAATGCCGGATCTCAAGGAGAATATACGGGATTGTTGGTGATTTACCAATACCATGCTAGCCGGGATGAAATGCATCGCAATATCTGCTTAATTCCAGATTCTGCCCACGGCACCAATCCTGCCAGTGCGGTGATGGCGGGGATGAAAGTGGTAGTGGTAGCCTGTGATGAGCTGGGCAATATCGATATGGCCGATCTGCGCCAAAAGGCAGATCAGCATCGCGATAACCTTGCAGCGCTAATGGTAACTTACCCCTCCACCCACGGTGTCTTCGAAGAAACCATTCAGGAAATTTGTGATCTGATTCATGAATGTGGTGGACAAGTCTATATGGATGGTGCCAACCTCAATGCCCAAGTCGGGCTATGTCGCCCTGGAGATATTGGCGCAGATGTCTGCCATCTGAATTTACACAAGACCTTCTGTATTCCCCACGGCGGTGGGGGACCAGGTATGGGACCGATTGGGGTGGCGGCTCATCTCGTCCCCTTCATTCCCAAACATCCAGTGGTGTCCATAGGAGGGGAACGGGGGATTGGTGCCGTGGCGGCTGCGCCCTGGGGAAGTGCTAGCATTCTACCGATTTCCTGGGTATACATCGCCTTGATGGGAGCCAGCGGCTTAACTCAGGCGACCCAGGTTGCTATTCTCAATGCCAACTATATTGCCAAGCGTCTAGAAGCCTATTATCCAGTGCTTTACAAGGGGAAATCTGGGTTGGTAGCCCACGAATGTATCCTCGACTTGCGAGGGGTGAAGAAAACGGCTGGGATTGAAGTCGAAGATATTGCTAAACGACTGATGGACTATGGTTATCACGCTCCCACAGTTTCTTGGCCAGTTCCGGGCACCATCATGATTGAGCCCACGGAAAGTGAATCCAAAGCCGAACTGGACCGATTCTGTGAAGCCATGATTGCGATTCGGGCGGAGATTGCGGAGATTGAAGCGGGGCAAGCGGATGCCCAAAATAACGTCTTAAAGAATGCGCCTCATCCTGCTGATGTGGTGATTTCCGATAGCTGGGACCGCCCCTACTCACGGGAAAAGGCAGCCTATCCTGCTCCCTGGACGAGGGAGGCGAAGTTTTGGCCCGCTGTCAGTCGAATTAACAATGCCTATGGCGATCGCAACTTGGTTTGCTCCTGTGCACCTCTTTCAAACTATACAGAACCTGAGTTCGACAGCTAGAAAATAGCTTGAGGTAAGGCTTTTGGGTCAAAGTTTGGGATATCTATCGATACGTGAGTTCGACGCTAGACAATAGCCGCAGGCAAAGCTTTTAGTTCCTCAGGAGTCAAATCTAGCGACGGTTTCATTGGATGATAGGAGTAAGCA
>JANQPU010000002.1 GCA_028285315.1 Acaryochloris sp. IP29b_bin.176 | reverse complement strand
GGTTCTTTGGGCATGGGAAAGCTCCTCGCTAAAACCATAGCTTACAGGCAAGGAGGCCCACAGATGAATGCCTTAGTATTTAATTTACGATGTACTTAGTCGGCAGATCACAAACATGGCACCTCATAGTTGATTCACGACAGGCAGTTAACACAACTGGGTCTTTTGACAAAGCAGCAATTGCCACCAAGGAATAGTCACCTGAATCGACAGCAACACGAAATGTTTCAGCCGTTAATTTTGTAATGGACCAATCTGGGAAGGTTTGCTCCAGGGCAAAGAACAGCGCATCTCTACTAGCAGGTAATAAAGAGGTTTGGTTCCTTGGAGTCCCAAATATTGGGGACTGGGTAACCTGCTTTAGTCTTTGAAAACGCTTCACCCCAAAAAGTTCTGACTCCCTTTCCCGTGGCACAGCTTGCAGCTCCCGAACCAATTGGAAATACCGAGTCAGTGCTGGCGACTCCGTGTAATACCCCTCAGTAGGCACATTGCCTGGCACAATCGACAATACTGAGGCTACCTCTTCCGCACACTGCAGTAACTCAGCACTTTCATGGCGTTTCATTGCCTGGCGATAGAGTTCATCTAGACCCAGTACAAAGACTCGGTTAGTCACAATTCGTTGTTCTGGCATAGGCTCACGGTAGCGTTTCAGTCTCTGTTGACAAAGCGGATCCAGCGACTCAGGGTTCTCGATCCAAAAAACAGCATATTCCTGTATTTCCCCATCTAGATCAGTCGATCGAACATCTTCAACCATATCAGGTGAATATGATCTCTCTGCCAGCATGAAATAGGTCTAAAACTAGCTCGATCTGACGAATGGCTAGATCATGAGTAAAGATGGAAAGAGTTGACTCAAACCGCTCCCAACTAAGGAAAACGATAGTGGCCGAACAGATAGACATCCTGGCGAGTTACGTCCCAGATATTGTCGTGCGTCGGCTACTCCAAGATCCGACTCCCATTGCCAAACCCCAGATTGATCGGTTCCCGGCTGCCGTTATTTTTATTGATATTTCTGGATTCACCGTCCTCACCGAAACCTTGGTGAAATCTGGACCCGATGGTTTAGAAGCCTTAACCGCAATTTTGAACGCCTATTTTGGTCAAATTGTAGATTTGATCTTGAAGTATGGTGGTGACGTACTCAAATTTGCCGGAGATGCCCTACTGGCGGTTTGGCCTGTTCAGGAAGCCGAACAGAACCTCCAAAAACAAACACTCCAGGCTTGTCAATGTGCTCTCGTTATTCAGGCGTTTTCCCAGTCTTATACTGCGACTAGTGAGGTCTCCCTAGCACTGCGAATTGGGATTGGTGCAGGTGATGTTGCGATCGCACATATTGGCGGCGTCTACAAACGCTGGGAATATGCAATCACAGGCGCTCCCTTGGGGCAAATTCGGTTGACTCAAAGCCTAGCTCAACCAGGACAAGTCGTCCTCTCTCCCGCAGTCTTCACTCTAGTTCAGTACCAATGCATCGGCTCCACCGTCGACAATGGTTGTTGGCATCTGACTGCGTTGTCAAAGGTGGACTTATCGACGAACGCCAGCCCAGAGGAACTGCCAGCTGATTTAGCAGCGGGCCTCAAAGCCTATATTCCCGGCGCCATTCTAGATCGATTAGAAGCAGGGCAACGGGAATGGTTAGCAGAATATCGACTGCTGACTTTACTATTCATTAACCTGCCTGACTTAAATTCCCATACGCCCCTAGAGCAGGCTCAACGGATTATGCAAGCGCTACAAAGTAGTCTGTATCGCTTTGAAGGCAGTATCAATAAAATTAGCGTGGATGATAAAGGAGCCACCCTTATCGCTGCCTTAGGGATGCCTCCCTTTGCCCATGAAGATGATGCGGATCGAGGGGTGCGAGCGGCCCTAGAAATGCAAACCAAATTGAAGGGTTTAGGCTGGCGCTGTAGCATCGGCATTACCACGGGCAATGTATTCTGCGGCATTGTTGGCAGTGCCCGGCGGCGAGAATATACCGTAATTGGCGACATCGTCAATCTAGCAGCCCGTCTGATGCAGGCCGCCCAGGAGAATATTCTATGTGACCCCACCACCTATGCTGCTGCTTGCCGGCGGTTAGCCTTCACCACCTTACCCCCCTTAACCCTCAAAGGGATTGAACAACCCATTGTGGTCTACCAACCCTTGGGGGCTCTTAAACAGCAGCAGCAATCCCCGCGATCGCTAGTCGGTTGCCAACGAGAACGCCAGCACTTGCTCGAACTGGCCCAGATTTTGCAGGTTGACCACCAGGGCGGCACTGCGCTACTGGAAGGAGAAGCAGGCATTGGTAAATCCCAGGTGGTGCTGAATTTTCTAGAGTGGTGCCAAACCCAGAATCTCCCGTTTGTGGTTGGTGCGGGTGATGCCATTGAAAAATTTACGCCCTACTTTGCCTGGCGGCCGATCTTTAATCAAATCCTGCAGCTCGACCAGTTCGTTAACGCTGCGGATCGTCGTCAGCGGATTCTAGATCTGCTGGTCGCTCGGGAGGATCTGATGGCCTTAACACCGCTGCTGAACTTTATGGCTGGCCTTGATTTTCCCGAAACCCCGATCACGCAGCAAATGAAAGGCCAAGTTCGGGCTGATAATACCCGCAATGCGTTGCTGTACTTACTGCAAGTGGCATTGGATCAGGAGCCCTATGTCATCGTCCTTGAAGATGCTCATTGGCTCGATTCTGCCTCTTGGACTTTGGCCTTAGCAGTTCATCAACAGGCACTACCCATTCTCTCTGTGATTGCGACTCGACCGTTGGCAGACCCTTGGCCAGAGGATTATACGCAGCTCCTGGAAACGGACCAAACTAAGTATCTCCGCCTGCAGGGGCTATCTCGCCGCGAAACTCAACAGTTTGTTAGCCAACAGTTGGAAGTCTCTCACCTGCCTCAACCCGTCTCGGAGTTTATTTACACTAAAGCAGAAGGCCATCCCCTGTTTAGTGAAGAGTTAGCCTATAGCCTCCGTGATCATGGTTTCATCCAAATCGAGCAGGGTCAGTGTCAACTTTCAGTCCCGGATCAACGGCTAGAAGGTCTGGATCTACCCAACACTCTACAAGGGCTGATCACCAGCCGCATTGATCGGCTGCAGCCTCCCCAACAGTTAATGCTCAAAGTGGCTAGCGTGATTGGCCGCAATTTTAGAGGTGACTTACTAGAAGCGATTTATCCCTTGGCAGCAGATAAGGAACGCTTACCTGAACATCTAGATAGTTTGCAGCGGTTGGAGCTAATTGTCTTAGATATGCCGTCCCCCAATTTGGGCTATATGTTTCGCCATATTATGACCCAAGAAGTGGCCTATCATCTGCTCGTATTTTCCCAACGGCGGGAATTACACCGGGCGATCGCAACCTGGTACGAGCACACCCATGCCAATGATTTAGCCGCCGTCTATGCGCTACTGGCCTACCACTGGCAGCAAGCCGAAGCTGCCGATAAAGCGACCCATTATCTAGAACAAGCGGGTGAGCAAGCCCTTCAGGGCGGTACGTATCAAGAAGCAGTGGTCTTCTTCTCTCAAGTCTTAGCGCTACATACCCCTGATGCCCAGGTACCGCGTTTGCAGCTCGCCCGGTGGCATCGTCTATTGGGAGAAGCCCATTACGGCCTGGGTCAGTTACAACAGAGTCAAACTCAACTGCTCCAAGCCATCACCACCCTCGGCCATCCCATTCCTCAAAATGAGCGCATCATTGCTGTGAAACTGGCACTCCAGGGTTTGAAGCAGCTCTGGCATCGCCTGCAGCCCCGACGCCGAATCACCCAATCTCCCATCCACCAAGCCCATATTTTGGAACTCACGCGATCGCAAATTTGTCTAGGAGAAGTCTGCTATTACACCAACTCCAAAACTCTAGGCACCTATGCCACCCTTGTGGGTCTCAATCTCTCTGAGACTGTCCCTCCCTCCTCTGAGCTATCCCGCATCTATGCCAATATGTGTTTTGCTACGGGAGTCTATCAACTCCATTTTTTAGCTCGACAATACGGAGACTTGGCAGAGCAAATTATCCAAAAAATTGATGCCCCGTTGCCCTGTATTGGCTGGATTTGCATGGTGGTAGGGGTCTACAAAAGCGGAGTAGGTAAATGGCAATCCGCTCGGGACACCATCCAGCGCTCGATTGATGCCTGTCGCCAACTGCAAGATTGGCATGTGCTAGCGCAAGCGGTCGCTGGCGTCGCCTTAATCGATCATTTTCAGGGCCAGTTCCAAGATGCGATCGCTCTATGGCAAGAAACCCAGGAGTTGGGTGCTCAGCATGGCGATATTCAATCCTATGCTTGGGGACTCATGGGACAGGCTGAAGGATGGGCTTGCTTGGGGGACTGGGCGGCTGCCGCTCCTTGTGTGGAAGAAGTGCAAGCCATCTTTGCGGAACAACCGGGACTCGTGGCTGATCAAATTCGGTTTGCCGGCATTGCCAGCCGAGTCCATCTCCATCACCAGGACCTACACCAAGCCCAGCAGGTGATAGAAGCGGCAATTCATTTACTCCAAGAATCGGACCCCATTGCCGTGCATACCCACGAAGGCTATGTCGGTATTGTCGAAAGCTGCATTCAGCTATGGACAAATGATCTGCAAGACGCCAAACAAGTCCGCCGAGCTTGTATATCCCTGCAACAATTTGCCCAATCTTTTCCCATTGCCCGACCTCGGGCATTGCTCTGGCAAGGAGTGTGGCTGTGGCATCAAGGGAAAACAACCCAGGCCCAGAAGCGTTGGCATCAAGCCGTGCATTTAGCAAAAACGATGGCAATGCCCTATGAGCAAGCTCGTATTCACCAACAATGGGGACAGTGCCTAGATTCTCAGGATCCTGGACATCAACTGCATCTGGATCAAGCCCAACAGTTGCTGGAGCAACTCGACCAGTCTTCCGGGCAGAAAACAGCAAATGCGATCGCATAAGGGCCTAAGATAACGGGTGCTACAGATCTTGAGTGGTCAATTGCAGTGCTCGCCTTAAACCCAGCCTCGCAGCCAGTAGATCGAAAATCCAATCCATTCCTTTAAAGCCATGGAAGTGTAATCTAAGGCTTCAGAATCTGGTAGCAATCTCAAAATAACACCCAAGAATCCAGCATTTTCATTGGCATCAGTGGTCCAAAAATCTGTTGGGGCAGCGATAACAGACATACCTAATTTCTCAAATATAGCGATGGAACGGGGCATATGTCGCGCAGATGTTACCAGGAGTAAGGAGCCGTTTAAGTTGCGCTGTTGGACAATCTGCAGAACATTGGTCGCATTCTCATAGGTATTGAGAGATCGAGTTTCCAAAATGAGAGCAGACTCAGGTACCCCCATCGTTTGAATCAACTCAGCCATATCACTCGCTTCAGATTGGCCTCCCCCTTTCCAATAAATACGGCCACCTGCCAAAATGACTTTCGGTGCTTTACCTTCTCGGTACAGTTTGGCAGCATACAACACTCGATCACCTTCCTCCGCAATTTCGACCCAAGGCCGGGGGAAATGGGCTGATCTCGTACAGCCCCCAAGAACAATAATTGCATCTGCAGGAGGACTCGCAGTTAAAGGCGGATATTGCCGTTCTAGAGAGTACATCAATCCATCTGCAACCCAACTATTGGCACTAAAGAACAGAACCCCCAGCGCTAGTCCTACAGAGATTGCAGCGACTTTAGGGTGTTTCCAAAAGGTTGCGATCGCAACCAACAACAGCACCGTGCTCAACCCCACAGGGTATATCAATTGAGGGAGCAGTTTAGAGAGGAACAGAAACATGCAATTGCAACCCAGACAACAGTGACAGCCTTAGCCAAACCAGATTTTGCATCACCTAGACTAATGCTGACGGGCAGAAATATCCCTTAGGTCCCTCCTAGCATTACTCTTTTAAACGGAAATTGAGGAAGATTCTGACTGAGCAGGATCAGATGTTGTTTATGGGCTAGAAGGACTGACATTCTCAGGTTTTGGAGCAGTGCCGTTCATCTGACCGGAGAAAAAGCGACGATAATAAGCACTGGGGTCAAAAGTCACAGGTTCAGGTGTCTGAACCTGCTTCTGCGCTTTCCCCTTAGGGGGAGCGGCAGCCGACTGCTTTCCACCCTGATTGGTAGAATTTGAGGGGCTAGGTGTCTTCGGCTTACTCGGTGATACAGGTTGAGGAGCCGCTACTGTTTGATTGGATGACTTCTGACTGGCTGGTGTTGGTGTTGGCGCTCCCTTCTCTTTCATGGCAGGAGCCGTAAGCTGTTTCTGCTGTTGCCACCGATCCCGAAAAGACGAAAAAACGGAGCTCGCTGGGTTAGCAGCAGCGGGATTGGCTTTCTCCTTCACAGACTCGGACTTTTTTGGAATGGACTTTGGTACGGTTGACGAGGAAGATTTTGATGAAGGCACAGGTGTTTTTTCAATAGCAGGAATTTGCTTAGTTGTTTTGGACGGCTTTGCGGGAGTTGGCTCAGGTTTAGGTGTTGAAACTGTCGTTTTCTCCTCAGGTGTATTCATTAGTTGCTTCTGTTGTTGCCACCGATCTCGCAAAGACGAAAAAACTGATTCAGTTTGCTCCGGCTGAGAAGTTGGCTGAGATGCTGCTGATGTTTTGGTATTGTCCTGCGCTTTGACCGTTCTCTGGACATTAGGTTTTGTAACCGCTGGTTTCTGCACGGTGTTGAGAGCGGATGGTCGAGCAAATGGTTTCTTCTGTTCCGTTTTGGGGGTTGAAGACTGAGTAGAATGAGCTGCTTGATCTTGACTGGGAAGCGTTTTGACAGCACCGATTGTATCGGTAGACTTCTCAGGAGTGGGAGGTACAGGGGATGATTTGGTCTTCTCAGTAGCGGACATCAGTTGTTTCTGTCGTTGCCACCGATCTCGCAAAGAAGATAACGCCGAGTCAGTAGATTTTGACTTTACCTTAGACGTCGTAGAAGGTTGAGCAACCTCCTGCTTGGTCTGATTATCAATGCTTGGACCAGCAGAAGACTTGTCAGGTTTGCTTGTCTGAGGTAATGTCGTTGCGCTTGATGGTGTGGGTTTCTCTTTTGTTGTGGCTGAATTAACTGAATTTGGAGAGGTTGTCGCTTTAAGAGATTCATGAGGTTTATCGACTGCCGGAACAGCACCTTTTTGCTTCCGTTTCCATTGATCTCGCAAAGCAGAAAACACAGACGAATTGCCATTCCCAGACTTTTGAGCGGGTGCTGAAATGGTCGGCTGCGTTTTCTCAGGCCTATCTTTAACTGCAGATTTTTGACTCGACTCAGCTGCTTTGGGAACAGAAGTAGAGGGTTTAGGCTGCTCGGTTGTTTTTGGCCGGGAAGATGGAGGCGTAGGAACTGATGTTTGGGGCTTAACAGGTTGTTGCGAGGGTGGAGCTATGGTTTTGTTTTCAGCATTAGCTGATGAGGGATTAGATTCTACTTCATTACCTGAGGGAGGGCTGAAAAATGGAGTAGGTTTAGGCTCTACTGTTTTAGAGGATGGTCTTGCTGTCTTAGTTGGGGGAGTATTGAAATTTTGAGTTGATTTGGGCTCCATTGTATTGGTTGAAGTAGAGCTGGGAGCTGGAGTAAGGTCAGGCTTTACTGTCTTAGAGGGTCCTTTTTCCCCAGTAGTTGAAGCTGGCTGTGATGGTTTAGTTGCTCCCTGAGAGGGGCGAACCTGCTGCCAGAACTTAGTAAAGATAGTCTTTAGCGTTGAATGCTCATCTTGTTGGGTTGCTTTACGCTTTACCGATGAGTTAGGCATTGCTGATGACTTACCCGTAACAGACATCGGGACTTTATCTTGATCTACCTCTGTTGGCACGGATGGTATCGGAGACGATTGAGTGGTATCTAGATTCGGTCGTGGCGCTTTTTCTACCAGCTTAGGAGTAGGTTTCTCAATTACTCTAAGTTTCTCAGCTGCTTGGGGCTGAAGTGTCTTAATACTTGATTTTGGAGAGGATTGTTCCTTCTGAAGTGGTAACTGGGTCTTTTCGTCTATCTTGGTCTTGGGCTTGGGTGTTTTCACTTCAAAAGATTTAGATTTTGCAGAGTCTGTCCCTTCCATTTTGTTCTGGATATCCATGGATTCTTTCTGCACTGGAGAGGGTGCAGTTGTCTGCGGCGGTGAACTGGCTTTTCTCTTTGGTTTTTCAGAAGTTGATTTCTGCTCCTTCTGGGAAGGAGTGGTTGGTTTAACCAGCCGTTCAGGTTGTTTCTGAATGCTTTCTGGTGTTGTCTCTACTGATTTGGATGGAGAGACAGATGTTGCAGGAGAAGATTTTGAGGAAGACGATTGTGCTCCCTTAGGCTTCGGAGTAGAAACTTGTGAAGGTTTTTTTAGAGTTGGTGTTGGGGCTAGCTCAGATTTGGGTATTTCTGATTTCTGTGGTTTGACAGGTACAGGAATTGGCTCGGCAGTAGGAGCAGAGCTAGGCTGAGGTGAGGTTGGCTTAACGCTTGGCTGAGGTCGTTTGTAGTGGGGATCAACAATCCCTCCTGCATCTAGCGCAGACAAATCACCGCGAATTAGTTTAGAGAGAGTGTCGTTGCCATTCTCCTCCAACTCAACAATTCGAATGGTGTCATTAAAGGCATTCTCTATCTTGAGATCGTGTCGATCGGTTAATTGTATCTGCACCCAGTTCTTGCCTGGTTTCAAGCCTTGAATATAAAGCGGCTGCCAGTCATCAACGTGAAATTTAGAGCCATTTACAGAGACTTGCGCTTGCCAGTTAGCGAGATTTGAGTTCGTAGCTGGCAAGTTACTCAGGAAAAAGTCTATCAATACGGTATTTGTCCCGAAGACGCCTTCGGGCTGTCCATAAGTGAGCAGAGGTCGATCAGATAAAGGATGATTATCTTCAGTCTTGGTAAAAATATGAAAGGTTGTTTGGGCAAAGGCACCGGAATTTTTGAAGCTTTCAGACCAGGGGCGTGTCGCAACCGCACGGATGGTATGAGTGCCTGGCTCTAAATTATTGAAGACTATGGGTTGGCTGAGGTCATACACCTCTTGAGCAGGCTGATTATCCAGCAATACATTGAGGTGGGGACCCAGACCTAACTCTGCATCTTTAAAGATAGGTAAATCTTTGACTTCAAAACGGACTGAAACAGAATCATCCTTAATAAGTTGCTCAGCTGCAGGACTCAAGATTTTAACCTGAGGCTGATATAGATCGATCTTTGCGCGTAGTTTTTGAATCGATTCAGGAGGCGAAACTTCTATGATGTCGGTAATTTGAGAGAACTGACGAGAAGAGGTTGATGCTAAGACAGGGGAGTGGATCGCTAAGAGGATCCCTACGGTGAAGCATATGAGCGTGAAACTACTCAGCCACCCGCCTATTGTCTGCCGACATCGCATACCAAATACCTAGAAATATTGATTTATAGTGATTGTGAAAATCTTTCTCTAGGGGAACTATACCGGAAAAGCCTCGCACTAATGGATGAAATACGAAGCTTTACACCTGTCATCAATTCATGAGAATTTGAAAATAAAAACATAAGAAATACTTATAAATCGTTTTTTAAAGTTCTTATTGATAGATATCCTTTCGGTTTATGCATCGACTTATTTCAATGAAATATTAAGTGATGCTAATTAGGCAGCTAAAGTACTGATAACAATGAAATTGAGAGCTTGAAAGGGGATTGAAATCAATCATCTTTTCCCTTCACAAGGGAATCAATAGGCTCAAAAAGTGAATTTTTATTACGCTTTTTGAATATTTATAAATATATAAGTGTTTATACTTATCTTTGATCGGGTGATCCCAACGAATATTCGGCACCTTAATTATTGTTAATTCCCTGAAAAAGTCCTGTCAGGCTTCTATAATTCACTATTGAGAACTCTATTCCAGATAGCTTTTCACTGCTGCTTCAGCACTCTGTCATCTAAAGAGATTTGTCTGTTGCTAGCGAAATGTAAACCTAAGGTGGCGGTTTTATTAAAGGAAGCTTTGAAGTTCTTACTCTTAAAGCGGTTTTGCTGATTTATATGTATTTTTTGCATAGCATCAGCGCCATTCTCTAGGAATGACACTGCTATCTGGTGGAGATCCTCATTCCTTGCTTGTCCAAAGAGAGGAGAGTCTCAATGACAACTAGCCCAGGTGGGCCAGAGACGAAAGGCAGAACAGCTGAAGTTGACATCAACCCGGTTCGTGCTTCTTTAGAAGTTGCGGGTAAGCCAGGTCACTTTAGCAAAAGTCTGTCTAAAGGTCCCCAAACCACAACTTGGATTTGGAACCTGCATGCTCTAGCTCATGATTTTGATACACAAACTAACGACCTGGAAGAAATATCCCGCAAGATTTTTAGTGCCCATTTTGGACACTTAGCAATTGTATTTGTGTGGATCAGCGGGATGATCTTTCATGCTGCTCGTTTCTCTAACTACTACGCTTGGTTAGCTGATCCCCTAGGGAATAAGCCCAGCGCTCATGTCGTTTGGCCGATTGTTGGCCAAGATATTTTAAATGCAGATGTAGGTAATGGATTTCACGGAATCCAAATTACCTCTGGCCTTTTTCATATATTGCGCGGAGCTGGAATGACAGCTCCCATCGAACTGTACTCCACCTCAATTGGTGCCCTGGTAGCAGCGGCAGTAACCATGTATGCCGGTTACTTCCACTACCATAAGAAGGCTCCAAAGCTGGAATGGTTCCAAAACGCTGAAGCAACCATTGGTGGTCATCTCATCAACTTGCTCGGTTTGGGTAACTTAGCTTGGACCGGTCACCTGATCCACGTTTCTTTGCCCATTAACAAAATGCTGGATGCTGGCATGGCTCCAGAAGATATCCCTATTCCTCATGAATATCTTTTGGATAAAGCCTTTATGGCCGATCTATATCCCAGTTTTGCTCAAGGACTAGCACCTTATTTCACGCTGAATTGGGGTGTTTACTCTGATTTCTTAACCTTCAAAGGTGGGCTGGATCCACAGACTGGTGGGTTATGGATGACTGATATTGCCCATCATCATCTGGCTTTGGCTGTGATGTATATCATTGCAGGTCATATGTACCGGACTAATTGGGGCATTGGTCATCACATGAGAGAGATCATGGATGCTCATAAAGGGCCTTTTACTGGTGAAGGTCACAAGGGCCTCTATGATGTCTTAACTACTTCTTGGCATGCTCAGTTAGCCATCAACCTTGCCTGTTGGGGTTCCTTCAGCATCGTAGTGGCGCACCATATGTATGCGATGCCTCCCTACCCCTATTTGGCAACAGATTATGCAACTCAGCTGAATCTGTTTGTTCACCACATGTGGTTAGGGGGTTTTTACATTGTTGGTGGTGCAGCCCACGCTGCCATCTTCATGGTCAGAGATTATGATCCCGCTATGAACCAAAACAATGTTTTGGATCGAATGCTTCGTCACAGAGATACGATCATTGCTCATCTGAACTGGGTCTGCTTGTTCTTAGGGTTCCATTCCTTCGACTTATACATCCATAACGATGAAATGCGGTCTTTGGGACGTCCTCAAGACATGTTCTCTGATACAGCGATTCAGCTCCAGCCCATTTTTGCCCAATGGGTTCAAAACCTACAGGCAAACGTAGCTGGGACGATTCGGGCTCCCCTTGCTGAAGGTGCAACCAGCTTAGCTTGGGGTGGTGATCCCATGTTTGTCGGTGGAAAAGTTGCAATGCAGCATGTTTCCTTGGGAACTGCTGACTTCATGATTCACCACATTCACGCATTCCAGATTCACGTTACCGTTCTTATCCTCCTCAAAGGGGTTCTCTATGCTCGTAGTTCTCGTCTGATTCCAGACAAGGCCAATTTAGGCTTTAGATTCCCTTGTGATGGACCTGGTCGGGGTGGTACTTGTCAATCTTCTGGTTGGGACCACGTATTCTTGGGTCTGTTCTGGATGTATAACTGCATTTCGATTGTCAACTTCCACTTTTTCTGGAAAATGCAATCGGATGTCTGGGGTTCCGCCAATGCGGACGGAGCGATTTCCTACCTGACGGCTGGTAACTGGGCACAGTCTTCGATCACCATTAACGGTTGGTTGCGAGACTTCCTGTGGGCCCAATCTGTTCAGGTTATTAATTCCTACGGTTCTGCCCTATCTGCTTATGGAATTTTATTCCTAGGTGCCCACTTTATCTGGGCTTTCAGCCTGATGTTCTTGTTCAGTGGTCGTGGCTATTGGCAAGAGCTGATTGAGTCTATTGTTTGGGCTCACAGCAAATTAAAGATTGCTCCAGCTATCCAACCTCGTGCCATGAGTATCACTCAAGGTCGTGCTGTTGGACTTGGCCATTACCTCTTAGGTGGAATTGTGACCTCTTGGGCATTCTATCTAGCTCGAATTCTCGCATTAGGATAGGCAAGGAGGACTCTAAAAACTTATGGCTACTAAATTTCCTAGTTTTAGCCAAGACCTTGCCCAAGATCCAACAACTCGTCGGATCTGGTATGGAATTGCCACAGTTCATGATTTTGAAACTCATGACGGAATGACGGAGGAAAATCTTTATCAGAAGATTTTCGCTACCCATTTCGGTCATCTTTCTATCATTTTCCTCTGGACTGCAGGTCTGCTTTTCCATGTCGCTTGGCAAGGCAACTTTGAACAGTGGATCCAGGATCCACTGACCGTTCGTCCCATCGCCCACGCAATTTGGGACCCTCATTTAGGTGAGTCTGCAACTCAGGCTTTCACTCAGGCTGGTGCCTCTGGCCCAGTTGACCTTTGTTACTCCGGTGTTTACCACTGGTGGTACACCATCGGTATGCGTACCAATGGAGATCTCTATAGTGGCTCCATCTTCTTGATGGTTGTCGCTGCCGTCATGCTGTTCGCAGGTTGGCTTCACCTGCAGCCCAAGTTTCGACCTAGCCTAGCTTGGTTTAGAGATGCTGAATCCCAAATGAACCATCACTTAGCGGTTCTTTTTGGTGCCAGTTCCTTGGGTTGGACTGGTCACTTAATTCACGTTGCGATTCCCGAAGCTCGGGGTCAGCATGTGGGTTGGGATAACTTCCTGTCGACCATGCCTCACCCTGCTGGCTTAGCACCTTTCTTCACCGGTCGTTGGGCGATTTATGCTCAAAACCCTGATACTGCTGGCCATATCTTTGGCACTAGCGAAGGGGCAGGAACAGCCATTTTGACATTCTTGGGTGGCTTCCATCCTCAGACTGAAGCCTTGTGGCTAACAGATATTGCCCATCATCATTTGGCAATTGCTGTTCTCTACATTGTCGCCGGCCATATGTACCGGACTCAGTTTGGTATCGGCCACAGCATGAAGGAGATCATGGATGTTCATAGAGACCCATGGTATGGAGCTACTCTCCAGGGTCTTTATGATACTTATAATGAGTCTCTCCACTTCCAGCTAGCTTTTCACTTAGCTGCTCTAGGGGTGGTTACTGAGGTTGTTGCCCAACACATGTACTCGTTGCCGTCTTATGCGTTTATCTCGCAAGACTATGTAACGCAGGCTGCGCTATACACACATCACCAATACATTGGTGGTTTCCTTGCTCTAGGAGCTTATGCTCACGGTGGTATTTTCTTCGTTCGGGATTATGATCCTGAGCGGAACAAAGGAAATGCTCTATCTAGATTGCTTGAGCATAAAGAAGCCATTATTTCTCACTTGTCTTGGGTATCGATGTTTTTGGGTTTCCACACCCTAGACTTGTATGTCCATAACGATGTGGTTGTCGGCTTTGGCACACCTGAAAAGCAAATTTTGCCTGAGCCAATTTTTGCGGAATGGGTTCAAGCTTGTCACGGCAAGCTTTTGTTAGGTTTAGATAAATTACTGTCTAATCCTCAAAGTATTGCTTCTACTGCCTGGCCTAACTATGGAGATGTATGGCTTCCCGGCTGGCTAGATGCAGTGAATGGTGCGAATACACCGTTCCTGAACATTGGCCCTGGAGACTTCTTAGTCCACCATGGTATTGCTTTCAGTATCCACGTAACGGTCTTGATTTGTGTTAAAGGCTGCTTGGATGCTCGTGGCTCTAAGCTTATGCCCGACAAGAAAGACTTTGGGTACAGCTTCCCTTGTGATGGTCCTGGTAGAGGCGGCACTTGCGATATTTCCGCTTGGGACTCCTTCTACTTGGCATGCTTCTGGATGCTTAACACCATTGGTTGGGTCACCTTCTACTTCAACTGGAAGGAGTTGAGTGTTTGGTCTGGCAATATAGCCCAGTTCAATAACGACTCGACCTATCTCATGGGATGGCTTCGAGATTATCTCTGGGGTTATTCTGCTCAATTGATTAATGGTTACACGCCATTCGGTGTGAATAGCTTGTCAGTTTGGGCATGGATTTTCCTCTTAGGCCACCTCTGCTGGGCTACTGGCTTCTTGTTCTTGATCTCCTGGAGAGGTTATTGGCAAGAGCTGATTGAGACCTTAGTTTGGGCTCATCAACGTACTCCTCTCGCCAACTTGGTGGTGTGGAAAGATAAGCCTGTTGCTCTATCTATCGTTCAAGGTCGTTTAGTTGGCTTGGTTCACTTTGCGGTCGGCTATTTTGTGACGTATGGTGCTTTTGTGATTGGCGCGACAGCTCCACTTGGCTAAAGCTCGTCAAGCGATATAGCTTCGATCAATAGATTAATCCCCCCCTAAGCATTAGGCTTAGGGGGGATTTTGATGTTAGGAATTATCACACACAAGAAGAGAGATGTTTCTACTCCCAGGCCAGATTAGGACGGTATTTTGAATCTTTCGGTGAGGGGACGTAGGTTGAAGAACCAGGGACTTAGCTGCTCCTAAAACCAGACTATCTTCGTGTTGAAAGCATTGAGATAGCCAAACTAATTCTGCTAGGTGGATTGGGCTGAATCTTCATTTGATACGCCGAAATTTGCAATTGCTAACGCAGCAATTAGAAAATCGAGGGCTGCTGAGCCCAGTAGGCCAACAATAGATTGTAAAGCGGTATATTTTTCCGTGTAAATGTAGAGACCAATGTTGGCGACCCCAAACAAGAACCAAGTCAGCCAACTTACACCCTGAGTTGATCGATTCTTGAGTATAGTGACCAATTGGATGATGGTCGCAGTGGGAATAATGACCGCTGGTAACCATCCGGCCAATTTGATGAGTGTGGGTGTCATAGAGGTTTATTCCTGGCTGGACTGACTTTTCAATGGGGCCATAGCCAAACGTAGCATTAAACTTCTGATACCTAATAGCAATAGACTGATACTTCTCAATATTTGCGTTTGTGAAGAATTCATACTGTTGCAAGTCTCTGAGTCTTCTTTAATGTGTGGTTTAATCGCTGCTTCAGGGAGTGGATTATCGCAGTGGAGTACCAGGCTTACATAATCTGTGTTTTACTAAAGCACCCAAGTTGCTAGTTATCCCCCTGGTCCACTAGCGCAGTAAAATCCCCTCCAACCAAGAAACCCGGAGGGGACGATGATTAACACAATTATTGCACTGTATTGCCTCGTCGATGATCTACTCAAAGTCAGCCGACATCGGGAAGACAGCCGACGACACATCAGTGATGCAGAAGTGATCATCACAGCCTTAGTCGCAGCGCGTTTCTTCGGTGGCAATCATGCCCAAAGTCAAGATTACTTACAAGAGCATGGCTTGATCCCTCAGATGCTCAGTGCCTCACGATTCAACCGTCGCTTACATGCCATCGCTGACCTCATTTATGACCTCCAACAACAACTGGGGCAAGTGTGGATGCAGCTTGATGGCGAAAGTGAGTATCTGCTCGATTCGTTCCCTGTGGCTGTGTGTGACAACATC
>JANQPU010000432.1 GCA_028285315.1 Acaryochloris sp. IP29b_bin.176 | reverse complement strand
ATGCTCTTTCCCAAAAGGTAGTGGCTTCACTCACGGGATATTCTTATATCTTGGATGCTTTAGCTATGCAGGTCACCTAATAGGTGAATTGGTATTAGTGTTCATCAAGGGCAGTTTCCTTAACCATAAGCTCAAACTCACAGTCAGCATGAAGTCGATGGGAACGAGGAATTTGAGCTTAAACTAATTTGAAGTTTATAAACTCAATGTTTCATAGAATCAACGCTGTTTCCAGGATCAGGGCCAAGAGGTTAGATGCAAGCAATACCGAAACTCAATTAAAGTACAGAGTGTTGTTTTCCCGATTTCCCTGTAAGCATTTTTGAGCTTGGATGATAGGTGAATCTATTGGGTGCTTGTGAGAAATTCAGGATAATAACCCTTGGACGCTAAGGTTTGAGCCAATGACTCGAAATTAACCACGTTATCGGCATCGATCACAACAGTCACTTGCTTCTTTGATAATTTAACCTGTACTTTTTTCACGCCTGCAACCTTGTGTAATGCTTCCTTGACGGTTTGAGCGCACATTTCACAGTGTAAATCTTCAATATGAAGTCGAATTTCTTTAGTTGGAGCTGAACGAGAAAACCAAGACATTAAAATTCTCCTGATGCAATGATCACTCCTCTTTTTGCTTCTTCCCGACCTTACAATCATGTAAAATCACGGCATATTTAATACCATTTTGCTCACTCTTTGTGGGATCTTCTCCCAGGGAATGGATGCTGTGAATTTGAGCTTTGGTCATCAATGTTTTGGGCAAATGGGACGCCCCTAGATGAACTTGATCGACCCATTCGTAGAACTCGATCGTGTCCGGGTTGCAGAAAGTACAGCCATGGCAATGTTCTGGGATTGGCAACTTGCGAACTCTCCCTTTGTGAACGAGTTTAGAGAGCATATGTCGATGAGCATCACCATCCATATGAAAATGGAGTTCCATTTCTGCCAGGGAAACTCGGTGATAATCGAGGACAAAGTCTTGCAATTCTTTGAGAATCATTATTCTTTCTCTTATTTGAGGTGTGGAAGCCTATTGAAGGTCACAAATAAGATGGAACCTTAATGTCCTATTACCTTCAAGGACAGAGAGCTTTGCGAATATGCCTGCTAAGAGGCGACTAATCAATTTCTAAATATTATTGAGAATATTCAGATTAAAACCAATTTTCTAGCCATAATATTTTCAATTAGAGTTTAAATTTTAGTGCCTAATTGAAGCATATTGGAAAGTAAGTAGGTCAGGCTTATTATCATTAGCCTGATCTTCACTAGTCAGTTCATTTAGAAGTATTGATTTATAAAGCACACAGCCAGATTTATTTTTCGAAATATAGTTGAGCTTCAATACCCTCACCTACTGAGGCCAATTTGAAACGCTCTCAGTTGGGCATTAACTTTTGCCTGTGGTTGCCTTTGACCTACTTGTGTTTTGTCTGGGGCTGATAGAGACAGCATTTCCCTTGGTACCGAGGGTCTTAAGAAGGCCGATTACAGTAACCATCACCACTGCTCCGCTACCTAGCCAGACGGTAGAGAACCCTGGATGCTGGGAAAAAGTTGCCACCTGATAAAACATTGTCGCCACCCAATAGGCCAAGCCAGTTGTCCAAGCTGCCACTAATGCCGTCCAGCCCCAATTGGTTTCTCGATAAACCGCCCCGGTCGCTGCCACGCAGGGAAAATACATCAGCACAAACAAGAGGTAAGCAAAGGCCGCCGTTGAATTGCCAAACCGCTGAGCCATTTGACCAAAGGTACTCGTGGAGAGTTCCTGTTCTTCAGCCACTGCGCTTTGATCTTGAACATCACCAACATTTAATCCCAAAGGATCGAGCAGTTGATTCCCCAAGCTAACCATATTGGTCGGAATACTAACAAAGGCAGCCTGAATATTCTCACCAAAATTAAAGGGAGGATCTGCCTCACCTTGCGGGGCTGCTTCTTCAGCCAATTGACCATACAGAGAATCCAACGATCCCACCATGGCCTCCTTGGCAAAGACACCTGTAAAAATGCCCACCGTTGCTGGCCAGTTCTCGGCTTGAACACCCATTGGGGCAAACATAGGAGTAATAGTTCGGCTGCTGGCTGATAATACCGAGTTCTGACTATCCTGCTGACCAAAGGAGCCATCGGTCCCCACTGAATTTAAGAAGGCCAAAACCATCACCATCAGCACAATCATCTTCCCGGCTTTCAGCAAGAAGGTTTTGAGTCGGTCTCCAGCTCGCAGGAAAACCCCTTTAATTTTAGGAATATGGTAGGGGGGTAATTCCATCACCAGCGGGGACGCCTCGCCCTGCATAATCGTATGTTTCATCACAAATCCGGTGAATACGGCGGCAGCAATCCCAATCAGATAGAGGCCAAACACCAAATTCTGACCATTACGGGGGAAAAAGGCCGCTGCAAACAGTGCATACACGGGTAGTCTCGCCCCACAGGACATAAACGGATTCATCATGATCGTCATCAGACGATCGCGTCGGTTTTCCAAGGTCCGAGTCGCCATAATTGCAGGGACGTTGCAACCAAACCCCACCAGCATGGGAATAAAAGACTTACCCGGCAAGCCGACAAACCGCATCAGCTTATCCATCACAAAAGCTGCTCTGGCCATATAGCCTGAATCTTCTAATAACGCCAGAATCAGGAACAGCAAGCCAATTTGGGGGATGAATGTCGCGACGGTTTGGATGCCACTCCCGGCTGCCGTGACGATACCCGTGAGCCAGCCCGGTGTACCGACGGACTCAAGCCAGGTTTGAGGCGCATCGACAAACAGTGTCCCTACGGCAATATCGAAAAAGTCAATAAAAGCCCCACCGATATTGATGGCAATGAAAAACATCAAATACATCACCAATAAAAACAGGGGGATACCAATCCAGCGATTGAGGACGATTTGATCAATTTGGTCAGATTTGGAATGGCTGACCTTATTGGTTTGTTGAACCGCTGCTTGCATCAGGCTGCGAATATAGCCATAACGGGTATCTGCCACCAAAATATCAATATCCTCATGCAATAACTGGTGAACTTGGCGGCGATGATTGGCAATAATTTGCTCCAGATCCTTGCCTTGCAACTCTGGGGCCACCCGATTTTCATATTCCAGCAACTTCAAGGCTGTCCAACGAGGTGCAATTTTGGGATTATGTCCCTGCTGCTGAACGATAGGCTCTAGCTGATGGATGGCATCTTCAATCACCGCTGGGTAGGTGACGAAGGTGGGATGATTTTTCGGATCATCGACATAACTGCTAATAATGTCTTTGATTTCGTGGATACCCTCCCCTAGAAACGCACTCATGGAACTCACAGGACAGCCAATGCGATGAGATAACACCTGCGCATCAATGTCCAAGTCGTGATCCTGGGCAATGTCCATCATGTTTAAGGCAACTACCATGGGCAGTCCCATTTCCATGATTTGGGTGGTGAGGTAGAGATTACGCTCCAAGTTAGACGCATCTACTATATTCAGAATTAAATCGGCTTCTGTAGACAGCAGATAGTCGCGGGCAATCACTTCATCTAAACCGGTACTGTCATCTTCACCATCTAGGGAATAAACCCCTGGCAAATCCACCACCGTCGTTTTGGTGCCGTTGTAGTGATAGTGTCCCGTTTTCCGATCAACGGTTACCCCAGGCCAATTGCCAGTTCGCTGATTCGTACCGGTTAAATCGTTAAAAAGAGTGGTTTTACCGCAATTGGGGTTGCCAATTAAGGCAATGGTAGGTGTTGACATCTCTATTCCTGCACATCGTGGACAATCAATAAGGCGGCTTCCGCTTGACGGAGGCTCAGACGAAAACCTCGAACTTTGATTTCTACGGGGTCACCGAGGGGAGCAATATGGGTCACGGTAAATTCAGTGCCAGGGGTGAGGCCCATCGCCAATAGCTTCTTTTTATAGGCTCTGAGGTCTGGGGTATCCGTATCAGCGAAGCCTTTAACCTTGCCTGTTTGGTGAAGCTGGAGATCTTTAAGGGTTAAGGGGGCGGTTTGTTCCATATTGGCGGGTTCTCCGATTACGTTTTCTGGAGCCTTTAACGGCTGATCCATCACTAAAATTTGTGCGGCAATATCCTGGTTGAGGCCAATGCGGGTTTCGCCGATGCGAACCACCAAATTTCCAGCGACCATCTGTAAGACTTCAATGGCGGTCCCAGGTGCTAGACCCATGCCTATCAGCTGATCCGTCTTGGCACTATTTCGATAGCCAACAATCCACAGTTGTTGTGGCGGTTGAGTGTTTGCCAAACTTTGACAAGAATCAGTAGGTCCATGCAGGTTAACAGTCACAACCATAATTTCCTACGCGAGGGAATAAGCGAATAACTGCTAGTAGGTGCGGTAAAAAGTATCAAAGAAAGCATTTTGCAAATAACTCTGACCATTACTGCGACACATCAGTAGCAAACTCTAGAATTTGCAAAAGTAGGATTGCTCTAACTTGCCAGTAGCTTAGTGAAGCACCCAAAACATAGCAAATTATTTAATATTGATTATTAATAAGGAAACTTGTTGAAGCTACTCCTTTTAGATTGTTTTAATGAACTCATCGCTGGTCAAGGCATTGAAATTCCCTCACCACAAATAATTTGCCGAAGAAACTTAGTTTGCGAGTTTATGTAACAATAAATAACATTTTTGATTTACAATCAAAAAATAATTTGTTCTACTTGCTATCTAAGAGTTGCAGTAAGCCACATTTATGACTGATAATTAATCTCAATAGCAGTTCTTAAGTAGATCCCCCTTGGCTATGACACCCGCCCTTGGGGCGGTCACACTCATTGAGCCACCGGCTTTATCAGGGGTGTCTGACTCTCCAAGTGGTAGAAAATCACAAAATGCAGATGATAATCATCATCATCTGATATTGTTTATGGTGTTTTCTAGCTCCTCAAAGATTAACCAACTTATTTCAGCTAAATGTGTGTGAGGATTAACATGAGCTATATTCGTTTGCTAGCAAGCACAATTGGTCTATCAAGTGCGTTTTGGGTCACTGGCATGGCAAGTGCTAATACCTTATCTCCAGACAGATTAAAGATCACCAATGGATCTTCAGCCATTACTGAGGAGAGTCAGCAAAAGCCTTTAGTATTGGCTGGTAATACCCCAGCCGTTTCAGATCTCATGGCTGAAACCCAAGCGGATTCGGTGGGTCAGGTCACATCAGTGTCTCAACTTTCAGATGTGCAACCCGATGATTGGGCTTTTCAAGCGATTCAATCTCTGGTTGAACGCTATGGATGTGTCGCGGGTTATCCAGATGGTACGTTCCGCCCGAGTCGAGCCATGTCTCGGCGGGAAGCTGCTGCTTTAGTCAATGCCTGTTTGGATAACCTAAGCAATCGATTTGCCACCAAAGAAGATTTAGACGCCCTAAAAGCACTGCAAGATGAATTTGCGGCGGAACTGGCAACATTACGGGGTCGCGTTGATGGTTTAGAAGCTCGTGTTGCCACCGTAGAAGCACAACAGTTTTCAACAACAACTAAACTCCAAGCCCAAGTCGTCATGGCCGCCCAGTTTGGAGATTTTATTGATAATCCAGGGGATAATATTCCCACACCCAACGTTGCGGCAACGGGGGTTGCTGCGACTGACACCGGGACACCCGGAATTGCCAACGTTGATCCAGGTGATTCTCGGGTCAGCGCGATTTCGCGGGTACGGATGTCTTTCCTCACCAGTTTTAATGGTGATGATGTTCTCGATCTGACGTTAGAAACCGGCAATGGTGGTGCAGATTTCTTTTCTTCTGCAGGCGTAGCTGGACCCTCTAACTTCTTTCCAGTTCCCCCAATTGTCGGGGCAGGAACTGCCACTACACTAGGTGACCCTGGCGTTGTGGATTACACCGGTTCTGGACCAGGAGTGACCTTATACAACTTGGGGTATACCTTTAAGCCAGTTGAGAATTTAGCCGTCACTGTCGGCCCCCTGATTTATCCTAGTGCCTTTATTGATGGCAACAGTTATGCCAACGACGAAGCAGCAGATTTCAGTTCTGGCTTCTTCATTAACAACCCGCTGATCATCTCTGAAGCCATTGACGGTCCTGGAGGGGCAGGTGCTGCGTTTGACTGGCATGTAAATGGTGGCCCAATTAGCGTTCGAGGTCTATTTATTGCAGCAGATGCGGGTATCGCCGCGGGGAATGCCGTAAATGCTTGCGCGGATCCATTAAACACTTGTGAAGGCGGTTTATTTGGCGATCCTTTCCAAGCGTCTGCAGAGATTGAATACTCCAGTGATTTTGGCGAGGATGACCAAAATAACTTTGCCATTCGGGCTCAGTTTACCCATGCTGAAACCTACAACGTTAACCAAAACATTATTGGTGCCAATGTCGAGCTGACGTTAGGGCAGTTTGGTATTTTTGGACGCTATGGCATCTCGATTGATCCCCAACTCACCAACGGTGGTGTCACCAATGATTTGTTTCAAAATGTGCTTCCTGTTGGCGACAACAGCAGCATTCAAACCTGGATGGCAGGGGTTGGGGTGAATGATCTGCTGGTGCCTGGGTCTCTCCTGGCAGTGGCAGCGGGTCAACCTTTCATTGTGAGCACGACGGATCCGAACTATTCCACTCAAACGAACTTTGAGGCGTTTTATCGGTTTCCGGTGAACGACAATATTACAATTACACCGACTGTGATGCTGATTACCAATCCCTTTAACATCAGCAACGGTAACCCAAATGACATCATCCAAGGTTTAGTGAGAGCCACTTTCTCTTTCTAAGTCCCTGGACAATTTTAGTTATTCCCTCACTTACTGCAAACGCCCTCGTTCGAGGGCATTTTTCTTCTATTTTAAAGTCAACTCGGCTCTATTCAATTGAGGGTTATCCCTTTTTTCTCACTCTGGCTAGATAAAATCTATAAGACCAAATCCGATTTATATACCCCCGATATAGTGCAACACTAAGGAATGCCAAGAAAACTGCATCTCAAACCTCATTGGCAGCGTAACAGATCCCTAGTCCATGCAAAATAAATAACCTAAGCTGCTAGTTATCGAAAAACAACAAAACCGTATCAATCAATACTAAAAGTCTCAACTTTGTATCATGAGATATGTCTTAGGGAAGTAACTAGCTGTTTTCTCTATCCGACTGCAATACTTACGTCATTGTTACTTACCCTAATCTTTTAGCTTGACGCTGTACTAGCTAATGTTCAAGGCTTCACGGGCATCGATTAAAGCATCACGCAATTGATAACTGGCTCTTAAAATGGTTCGACGTTGCTCCATGCTAAGAGAACTATAAGGTGTTGCAGCTGCAACACCTTCGGTCACAAATTGTGCAATTGATTTTTTGCAAGCCTCGTAGGCAACATCTACTTTTGTTGCAACAGCAGAATCTAATAATGATGCGAAGGGCGAGTACTGGCTGTAAATTCCGTCCCAATTTTCTCGAAAGATGAGAATGCTTTGATCAGACCAGGTTTCTTCTTCACCAGAAATCTTTTTGGCTGGAACCTCTGTTGCAAGACCAATCATGCCGTCGAAGTTGAGAGATGCACTGAAGTTGGATGTATCGTTCAATTTATCGAGCAAAGATTGCACAGTTCCCTTCAACTCTTTAGCGTAAGGTACCGCCGCCACTAAATCGCGGTCGCGAAACACCAAGCGCTCAATACGGTGAAACCCCTTAAACTCAGATGATTTCTCTCCATCATCAAATGCATAGGGGCGGGCATCGATGTCAGCGTCCTCCTGCTCGAAGCTAGCGGCGAATACCTCAATTTGTTCATAAGGGGGGCGCGCTTTTATATAAGTTGCTTCAGCTGTTGTAATATCGCCGCTCTCTAAAGCTGTCTGCAACTCTTCCACTAAAACAAGTTGTTCTTGTGCCAGCTTACGGAAGTATTGTAAACCCTCTTCAATTTCAGCCGCATAAGGAGTAGGGGCTTGGGCAACAATCGACGAACTAGCGTGAGTAGGATAGCTCAGTTTCCCAACAGAACTCATAGTCTGAGTACTGTTAATGAGAACAACTGCCAGCAGTACTACCAGACCTGTAATTAGAGAAGAAATTCGGGTTCTCATATCAGCTAATGGAGTAGGTTGAATAAGAAACTAATGTGTGGATTTAATCAGAATAATTATTAATAAGCAATTAAGGTTATGATACATCATTTCTGGGTATCCGCTTAAGTCGGGGAAATAGTTAGGGGTATTGGAGTGCTCGATTCCGTTTTTGAAGACTTACGGTTTACGGGTAGTTCGCCTGTTGAATAGTACCAATTACTTAAAAAAATGGGAAGTAAGACCAGAACCTTGAAATTCCTGTAATAACATCAACTTATTGCTAATAGTTATTATTAACTTCTATTGGAAGTTCAACCCATGTCTCAAACCACACTAAACTTGAAAACAGCTCCTGGACATCAGGTTTTGGCGATGGCGGGGAAAAAGCTTCTGCGTCCTGGGGGGAGAGCTGCAACAGAACAGTTATTTGCATCAGCGAACTTCCAGCCTGGAGATACTGTACTGGAGTTAGCATCTAGTTTTGGACACAGTGCTATAGCCTTGGCAAAACGTTATCAGGTTAAGGTCACCGGGGTTGAGAGGAATGTTGAGAGTGTGATAGCAGCACAGACAAACATTGCTGCTGCTAGAGTCACGGAGCAGGTCAAAGTAGTTGAAGGTGATATTACTCAATTAGATCAAATTCCAGGTGAATTTGATTTTGTCCTGGCAGAAGCAATTTTGACCATGCAATCGTCTTCGGCTAAAGCCAAAATTCTGTCAGGTGTCCGCAATCACCTCCGTCCTAAAGGCCAATTTCTATCTCATGAACTGCTCGTCCGCAATCGAGCAACCGAAATCCGTCGGGCATTGTCTTCTGTAATTCGTGTCAATGCAAACCCACTCACCGAGCTTGAGTGGATTCAAGCCTGCGAAACCGTAGGGCTACAAGTAAAGTTTCACCAAACAGGTGCCATGGGGCTGCTCAATCCACAACAAATGCTGAATGATGAAGGCTGGCTTGGAACGATGAAATTTGCCTGGAATGTTTTGACTTATCCCCAACTCCGAGAGCGAGTATTGAGTATGCGGCAGGTCTTCCAAGAGTATCAGGATGATTTAGGATACATCGTTTTAGGTGCTCAATGCCCTTAAAGTAATACCCATGACAACCACTCTACTCACCATTGCGCCTTCACACCTACACTTAGGTGATGTCATTGAGTACCCAGAAGCAGGAATCTTAAGTAAAGTGCTGCTTCAAGATAGTGCTTGTCAATACACGCTGTTTTGTCTTGCGGCAAGCACAGGGATTTCCGAACATACTGCTGCTCGAAATGCCACAATCAACGTTCTTGAAGGAAAAGGGATTTTGACCCTAGAAGGGGAGGACATTGAACTGAAAGCAGGTGGATTTATTGTGATGCCTGCCCATGCACCTCATGCACTGAAAGCTGAGACAAATTTGGCTTTTTTGCTAACCTTCTCCGAGCAGCCAGATCCTTAATTCCAAGCACGGACAAAGATGGGTGCGATGAACTATTACCTCATAAGAGTTTGAACCGTTTCAAAATTTGAAAGCGCACTAATGTTGGAATAAAACAGTCTCAAGGTATGAGGTCATTACATCATGATAGTCACTAAATCTGATTTAGCTCCAGAGCCGATAGCTTCTTCTCCGAAGTCTGTAGCCCCTGTTCGTTCTTGGTATCGCCCCATTCTATCGGCCAATCATGGTGCTTATGTGGTCCTACTGGTTTCATTTTTGACAGGAGCCGCTGCTGCTCAGCAATGGAATCTCGCGACAACCTTGGCTCTAGTGTCTGCTTTTGCTGGATTTCAAGCAGAATATCCTATTTCATTGCAGATAAGACAGCGGCACAGATGGAAACCTCGATTTCTCCTTTGGGGCAGTATTTATGCTGGCATATCTTTAGCTATTGGCAGTTATTTATATCTGCAAACACCCATGCTGCTATGGATCTATTTTGGAGCGATTGCCGCCCTAATAATCGATAGCATCTCAGTTAGGTATCGACAACAAAGAACCTATGCCAATGAGTTATTAACTTTCACAGCAGTTTGTCTATCAGCTCCCTTAGCATACCTTGCTACAACGGGAACTTGGAACACTGCTGTAATAGGCCTATGGCTACTCAATACTCTATTTTTTAGTAGCGCTATTTTTACCGTCAAACTTCGCAAGCCTAACACCGCATCACTGATTCCACCGTTGGTCTATCACATCGCTTCTGCCGCTATCATTACTGGACTCTGGTTCTTGGGCTGGCTTACCCCAGTCACAGCGCTCTGCTTTGGGATTGCGGTACTTAAGCTAGGTTTCATCTCCTTGAGAAAAAGTTGGTATTGCACCGCTCCTATACAAAACGTTGCTTCATTAGAAACTTTCTGTGCTCTGTCATTTCTGTTCATGGTATTAATCTCATATTTCCGCTAAATTTGGAATACAGAAAAATGATGTTAGCAACAATAATGCCTGGAATAAAACAACTTAATAAGTATTAAATATGGCATTTTTTACATGACATATTCAAGCGCTAAAACAACCACATTAAAAAATTTAGCAGTTTAATGTGAAAAGGCGATTCTTCCAGTATTAATAAATCTCCATCTAATGGAGCCAGCGTGCGCATCTCGACAGAAATCTGCGATTATGAGTAGCTAAGAAACTTAGTAGGCACCACCAAACATTATTTTGCTTTCTTGATGAGTTTTCTTGTTCATGGAGATGGCTAGATCATGCAATTTACACAGCGCTAAAAAAATGAGGGGATACTGTTGGCAAATGTGCCACAAGTATGAAATTTAATGTAATGAGCACGGAACAACCTCATTGGTGATAAGTTAAAGCTACACCCCAGTTTGCAAGGGTATTTCAGAGTTAGCTTAAAGAAGAAATTTCCAGGCCCTCGTAGCGCACTAAGCTTTCAGATTACCTTGATCTCACCTGACGGTGTTACCCACTTTTGATCCAAGCCCGTCATTTACAATAAAAAATGCAGATTTGAGTTTATTGGGAATTTAATGACATTTATTTACGCTTTGACTTTAAAGCGTTCGCTTTATTTTAATTGTGCCCGATTATAATGAAGGCACATCATAATTTTCTCACAGATTATCTAATATTCTTACAAGCACAACATTCGCAGGCTATGTGTAAAGGCTAAAATAAATTAGTAGTAATTGAGATTTGGGGACTATGACTGACGCAACTTTTTCTAACTCAGATAAGACCTCTGCAAAACAACAAAAAGCCGTTTCTCAGCAAGCCTCTAAGTTCAAAGATCTCCAATTCTCAGATTTGAACAGTGAAGTTAATGCTGCCTCATTCGATGAAAATCTAACTGGTCAAGAAACAGACATCGATCCTGACCTTCAACGCTTACAACTAACCATCACTGACGCTGAGCTGACAGGGGGTGATCCTGATGATGATGCATATCAAGCATCGGTTGTTGGTGAAGAAGCTATTGGTGGGCAGACGCCTACACCAGATCAGAATGTGACAGAGGGGTTACAGAAAGCAGTCGGGATTACCGCAACAGATAGTGAGCCAGTGCGGACAGCAGCAAAATTAGACTGGTGCGATCAACACCATTGGCAACTTAACCCTGAATCATCTGAAGACTATCAAGATCGACTTGAACTTTAGTCTCCGCTATTTTTTGAATGCACAAAAAGGTTTAGAGGCTTGGATCAAAACCGGGTAACAGTGTCAGGATGATCAAGGTAATCTGAAGGCTTGTTGTCACCCCTCTGAACTGACCCTCCGCATGATTTCAACTC
>JANQPU010000426.1 GCA_028285315.1 Acaryochloris sp. IP29b_bin.176 | reverse complement strand
GGACTCATGCTCTAGAACAAAACGCATGGGTTGTCTGAGACGACTATTGCGGATATAGACATCCAGTCCTGGGCGCAGATGCAGAATGTGATCACCGCCTTGCCCCCACTGTTGCGGCAAATTGTAATGTATCCCATTTTCGATAGGTTGACAGATCAATTCACCTTGCTGCTCTGCTTCATCAACCAGGTCAGTAATATCAGCATCGGTTAGCGTGATTACCATGATTGCTTATAGCCTTAAATTCAAGTGAGATTAATTCTCATTAGTTAAAGCTTAGCAGAGACCTTCTGCTACTCTCTTGGACAAGCAATCAAAATACTCGTGCTTAGTCGTAATTCGATTGAGGGTTGTTGTTTGCCTTCAAGCATCTTTTAATAAAAACTGCCGGAGCTGCTCCAGGATGAGCTTAGCTCCTGTAGGACCATTAAGGCCATTCCATTTGTAATAGGTGGCAAAGTAAACTCGGTCTTCTTTGCTAGCAGTTAGAGATTGTGCGATCGCATTTTCTTCCCAACTTTTGCGGATCGATTGTGATTGGTGTGACTCGATGGCTTTATCAATACTCCCTTGCTTGAGGTTAGGCCGCTCTTTGGCATCCAGGTTATATCCCAAGACGATAATTATGTCTGCCTCATTTAACTGAGGCAGCGCTTCAATGGAAATAGGAACATTGACAAACGGTCCCTTGGTATCAGGCAAAGTCATCACTTGAAAGCCCAGTTGTTCAAACAAGTCACCTAAATAGCTATCGGGTGGAATAATATTGATATTGCTGTTTAAGTCATTGCTTCCCAAAATCAAAATTTTCGGATACTGGGCAGCAATCGGTGCCAGTTTCTTCTTCGTTTGATCAATCTCCTGGTTATAGGCTGCAATCACTGGTTGGATTTTTTCCTCTTTGCCCAACGCTTTGGCTAAACCTTTGAGGGTTGTTTGCCATTTTCCCTTAGCCGTCCGATCCTTCCATAACAAGGTGGGGGCTATTTTGGAGAACAGTTGATAACTATCTGCATTTCTGCCCGCTTCAGCCAGAATCAAATCAGGCTTCAGTGCCGTGATCTTTTCCATTGAAGGGGCTTGCCCACTGCCCAGATTGACGGGCTGAGTGGTGACTTGTGCGCCCAAATACGGAATTTGTTGAGCAGGGTTTTGAAATACATCTTCCTCCACCAGTCCGATAGGGCCAGCCAAGGCATCCGGTTGCTCCCCTATGGCCAGAAGGAGATCCAGCATATGGCTACTGAGGACCACGATAGTTTTGGGTTGACCGCAGACTTCAACTTGGTCTAAGTCGTGTTTAACGATCCGACATTGGGAGTTATCTACATCGGGGCTACTACGATTGAGGTCTGAGTTACCACAGGCCATCAGGACCAAAAGGCTCGTCGCCAACAGACCATATTTGATCAATCGACTGCCATGTCCCCTCATGCTACAGCTCCACCGAGACGGAGCCGATAACTGTAAATCCGTCACCTGGATATATTTCATTGGTTCTACTACCTTCACCACCTTGGATGTAGTCCACATCAAAGATATTCCTAAAATTAATCGCAGCTTTCCAGCCATCTCTCTTAAAAGAAATAGCGGCGTTGGTTAAGAAATAGTCTTCTAGAACAAAGCTATTGGCGTTATCGCCAAATCGGTCGCTAACAAAATTAAAGCCAATCCCAAAACCTAACCCTCGTAGCGAACCAGTTTGAATTTCATAGTTAGTCCATAAATTGAAATTATGTTCAGGCACATTAAACAACCGATTTCCTTGAGTGGGGTCATTGGCTGCCGTAATTTCGGAGTCAATATAGGCATAGTTGGCAATTAAATTCCATCCAGGCATGAGTTCTCCGGCAATATCAAACTCCAAGCCTCGATTACGCTGAGACCCTGAATTCACTACAAACAGAGGATTATTTGGATCTGCAGTGGAAACATTCGTTTTGGAAATGGTAAATAAAGCGAGACTCGTGATTAGCCGTCCATCTAAGAATTCTCCCCGTGCACCTATTTCAAATTGTTCACCTCGCTCTGGATCGAGGATATCACCAGCAACCGTTCTGCCAGAATTGGGGTTAAAGGAACGGCTAAAGCTGCCATATAACGACACTTCTTCTATCGGCTGATAAACTAGCCCCAAGCGAGGCGTGAAAGCGTCATCCGTTTGTCCTGTGGTTGAAGTCGTTGGATCAAAAAATGAAGGGCGGTTGGTATCTGTTTGCTTGACGGTGTCATAGCGAATACCAGCCAAGAGTTTCAGATTATCTAATAGAGTGATTTGGTCTTGTAAGAAAACACCCAAGCGTTCAGACCGAGAATCACCATCAAAGATAATGGGATCAGTGCCAGGATCCGGACGGGGAACTGCTCCATAGATCGGATTAAAAATATTAAAGGGAGCTGCTGCTCTGACATTTGCTCGACCAATGTTGCCAACTGCATCGCGCCGATTAAGATCGAGACCAATTAAAAGCTTGTGACCAATGGGACCTGTCTCAAACTCTCCCGTTAAGGTTGTTTGCATTTCATAGGTTGTACTGGGTTGGTCTAAGTCAAGGAATGTTCTAAATAGTGTGCCACTAGCTTCGTCAAACCCTAGCCTGAAAAAGGAAGCAAATCTCGAATCATAGGTTTTATAGTTAAAAGCGTTTCTGATTTTCCATTGGTCACTAAACCGATGTTCAAATTGATAGCCAGCCCGAATAGACTCCGCTTCTAGCCGATCATCCAGCTCTCCCAAGTTCGTCTCAAAGGGAATATCGGCCACCCGATCTCCAATGGCAATTAAACCAAAGTCGCCCGGTCGAGTATCGTCTATATATTCCAGTTCGACAGTGAAGTCTGTTCGCTCACCCAGTTTAAATTGCAGAACGGGAGCGGCAAAAAAACGTTCGATGGGCGTATCAAAGTTGTGATCGCTATCCTCTCGCCGATACGACGCATTCAAACGATAGAGAATACTGCCATCTTCCGTCAGGGGGCCAGACAGATCAATGCTCGGCGAAATTAAGTTGCGATTACCAGCTTTTACTTCAAGATCAACGAACGGCTCACTGAGGGGTTTCTTGGTAACGAGATTAATCACCCCACCGGGTTCACTAACCCCGAACAGGATCGCGGCGGGTCCTTTGAGTACTTCAATTTGTTCGACATTGGTCAGATCTTGAAAGGCACTGTTGCCATTGAATCCAAAGGTTTGCGGAAACCCATTACGGATAACGGATGCACTATCGAACCCTCGTATTTGAAACCGCTGACCCCGTGGATCCGCACTATTCTGGACCACACCACTCACATTCCGCAGAGCATCATCCAGGCGGATGACCTGCTGATCTTCAATCACCTCTTTAGGAATGACCTGGATCGACTGGGGAATATCTCGCAAAGGCGTATCCGTCCGAGTTGCCGTTGTCGCATTTGGCACGGTGTATCCTTCTTGGGTTTTATTAGCCGTGACGGTTACCTCAGTCTCCGCTTCAGCCAAAATAGGGGTTCCAGCCAGTATTAATCCCTGCAGGTTGGTTGCCAGTCGAGCCTCTGGGGCTGCTTCGATGCCTGTAATGGTAATAGTGACTTGAGTGGTGGTCGCTTGGGTGACCATGATTTGGGCCAGACCCGGTGCAGGGTTTTCCTGGGTGAGGCTCTGGCCATCAGCCAAGACAGCATTAGGAATCTCAGCAATCCAATCATTCCCCGCTGTTCTCGTACTTGGCATGTCCAACGGGCCTTCTGTGGTTTGCAAGGTGACGGTTAGCCCGGACGCTGTTTCAGCAACATCCACCTGCGTAATCTCTGCTAAGGAAGCATCGAGTTGAGCCCTCCACTCCTTCACGGATGTTGCTGAAGCCTCAGCAGGGTCAACCGAGGGAAGCTGGGCAACTGCAATGTCTTGCAGAATTGCTCCATTGCCGATGACCAAAGCAAGGAACAAGTTGCGCCATATCTTGTCTCGCATCTTCCTCACACCACTTTTCTAATCCAACTGAAAGCCAAGCGGATGGCCCACAGCCAGAATCCAGCTTGCTTGAAGATAAATATTCTCAGTTAGATTACTGGGTCACAACAGAATTTTTGCGCCCCAAACGCATTATTTAGCTGGCGCGTTGCCAGGCATGGACTTGGAAGGTTTTAGGGTTAATTCCAAACTGCTTACGAAAGGCAGTGGCAAATCGGCTGCGACTGGTATAGCCGACCCGGCCAGCCACACCCTCAATCGACAGATTGGCGGTTAAGAGTAAATGCCGGGCTAGGTTCATTCGACAGCTTCGTAAGTAACCAAATGGGGTAGTACCGTAAACTTGAGCAAATCCTTGGTTGAGCTTCAAGCGATTTAATCCAACCCATCGTGCCAAGATTTCAATTGAGGGGGGCCGATCCAAATTCAACCGTAAAATTTCTTCCGCTTGATAAATGGCTACCAAATCCTCAGCATCCATATAGTCCTTGGGATCAATCATCACGGCTAATCGCTGAGCCACTAGTTCTATCACTTTGGCTTCCAGATAGGAGCGTCGATGAGTCCCTTGATAAGGACAACTCAGAATATGTTCAATCAGCCGGTACATTTCAGCATTAATAGAGCTACTTCTGGCAAAGTTAATGCTGGTCAGACTAGTGCACAGTCCGTTAGGCACAATATATTCAAAACGCGTTTGAGCACGAGGTTTGTACTCTGCATTCATCAATAACTCTAGAGCTTGCTTCGTGGAGCCGCCAAAGCAACCCGTAAAATTGCGACAGCAAGTATGAATCACCTCAGCAGACAGTTGCTGCAATGGTGTTTGCAATCGCTCCATAAAAGCCAAAAAATAGGGTGTAAAGCTTTCCGACTTGAAGAGGACTTCTACCTTAAAAAAATGGGTGTGATGGGCCTTAAATCCCAAATCCTGAAACCCAAAATAAGGGAAAAAGATACTTTTCCCGGCCTGTGGTCCCTCTAGCTGAAATTCAAATTCGGCAATGTTTGAGTCTCCGGCCCCATTCAAGAGCAGCGGGCGATCCAGAGTATAGTCCAGAATCACTAGGGATAGATCTTCTCGTAGATCAATTTCTTGAATATAGCCCTGACCTAGGTGAGGGGCAATGATTCGGATATGGTCACTGGGAGCAGAATGTAGTAAACGCGTATCAATCGTTTCGCCAGGGAGACACCAGTCCGATCTGCGATCTAATATGCAGGGCTTTACCATTGACCCACGGCCATCAATTAATGAAAATAATTTTCAATATTATGGCATGAAAAATCTTTCAAGCGTGATTTCAACCCCAGCCATTATGGGTCGGATCCCAGAAGCTGCTGATGAAGATCCTTGAGAAAAATATCAGTGCCAATGAGTCGGGCATGACAGAGATAATCCGTTATGAAACGGTTTTCGTCAACAACAGAGATCTTATGGGGTAAGTTTGGGGTAAAACAACAAATGGGTGGCTAAATCCCTTCAACTACAAGGGTTTATTGCCAGCTTCCCAAGCTGAATGTCATCGGTTCGAGTCCGATCATCCGCTTCCTTCTCCCTCAGAAGACTCATCCGATTCTCCCGCAACTTTGTCTTTATCTTTCTTGAAAATAGGTTTGGTATCATCCGCATCACTGTAGTCTGCAATGGCTAAGACATAGATAGCTTGTATCACAATCACGCCCAACCAACCTAGGGTTAAACCCTTTAGCCATGGCCAGTCTCGGTACTGCAACAACATAAAAAACCACAGCGCCGTGGTGACCGTGCTGTAAATGGCAATGTTAAAAGCCAAATTGACGCGATCGCCAAAACGACGAAAAGCAGTATCATTTTTGCGATCGGGTTCTCGGGGCCAATAGGGCGGCATAGTTCCGTTCTACTCCGGTGGTATCAACCCTAGGGTTCGTCTTCAGGTTCTATTAAAGGGGCATACTCTGTCAACATCAATCCTCACTGTTGATGCTGCCACCAAGCTCTGACCAACCGAATTTCTTCATAGGTATAGGTGTTTCCCAGTTTCTCTCGAATCTTCGTTAGAGAAATAGGGCCGATACGGTCAATGACTTCGGCGATGACTTGTTTGCGATCGCAATTCACTAACTCCTCCACCTCGACTTCATATCCAGCCGCGATCAAATCCTCCAAATGCGTCGCAATCGTCTGCACTTTCAACCCTCTTTTCCCCGCAATCTCTGCTAGAGTCTTTCCTTGCTGGTAAAGCTGAAAAGTCGTCATTAATGTGTTGGATAAATTGATACTGGCGGGATCTGACTGATCTGCTTGTTCAGCAACGTTTGCTTCTTCCACCACAGGTAGCCCTTGTTCCTGACGGTGGGTGCGAATTGCCGCCGTGAATTGCTGGCCGTACTGCTCTAACTTACGCTTACCCACCCCAGAAATCTTGGCAAATTCAGCTAGCGTTTGGGGTTGCTGTTGGGCCATCAGTTTCAAACTAGAGTCGGCAAAAATCATGTAAGGCGGCACAGACTGCTGATCGGCCAACTCTTTGCGCAACGTTCGCAGCCGCTGAAAGAGCGCTTCTGATTCCTGCCGACGCGCTTCACTAGGCTGCGGCTGAACAGGTGCAATGGGAATTGGCACATAGACCGACCGTTTATGCCACATTACCTCCCAACTCAAATCATTCAACTTGAGGACAGGGTATCCATCGGTCGTTTCCGCCAGTAAGCCTTGATGCAGAAGGGTACGGCCTAGCAACCGCCATTGATCTACGGTTATATCTTGACCGATACCATAGGTGGAGAGCTGATCATGGCGACGCTGTAAGACTTTTTTATTTTTGGATCCGCGTAAAACATCGATGATGTAGCTCATGCCATAGCGTTCCTGACAACGAGCCACACAGGACAAGAGCTTCTGGGCTGGGATAGTCCAGTCTTCTACAGGTTTGGGATGGCAACAGTTATCGCAACCGCCACAATCTCCAGCGAAAGTTTCTCCGAAATAGCCGAGCTGCACTGTGCGCCGACAGACGGTACTTTCGGCATAGTCAATGACTTGGCGTAATTGTTGGCGGGCAATCCGCTGCTCATTTTCTAAGGGCTCACCTGTGACTGGATCGACTTTACGCTCAATGAGCCATTCGATGGTGTGAATATCCTTAGCACTGTAAAACAGTAGGCATTTAGACGGTTCCCCATCCCGACCTGCACGGCCTGCCTCCTGGTAGTAGCCTTCAATGTTACGAGGCAAATTGTAGTGAATAACAAACCGCACATCAGGTTTATCAATACCCATACCAAAGGCAACAGTGGCGACCATTACCTGCACATCATCCCGAATGAAGCGTTCTTGATTGAGGGTACGGGCGCGATCGCTCAGTCCTGCATGGTAAGGCAAAGCCCTAATCCCATCTGCCTGCAGTCGGGCTGAAATTTCACTCACTTCTCGTCGACTCAAACAATAGACGATTCCCGAATCTTGGCCGTGTTGACGGATTTCTCGATAGAGATCAGCATAAGCTTGGCGAGATTTGGGTCGAACCTCGTAATAGAGATTGGGTCGATTGAAACTAGCCACATGGACGAAGGGTTGTCGCAAGTGTAGTTGCGCAATAATATCTTGCCGCACCCGCTCCGTCGCCGTCGCCGTCAAGGCATAAACCGGAACTTGGGCATACCGTTGCCGTACCTCTGCCAAGCGTCGATATTCTGGCCGAAAGTCATGGCCCCATTCAGAGACACAATGGGCTTCATCCACTGCAAAGGCCGCTAACCCCACCTGAGCTTGCACTTGATCCAACAAATTGAGAAAGGACTCATGCAGCAAACGCTCCGGCGCCACATACAAGAGCTTAATATTGCCAGCGCACACTTCCGCAATCCGTTGCCGGGATGTAGCCGCATCAATACTGCTATTCAAAAAGGTCGCCGGAATATCATTCACTTGCAGCGTGGTCACCTGATCCTGCATTAGGGCAATTAAAGGGGAAATCACCACCGTCAGCCCAGGTAACAGCAAGCCTGGCAACTGAAAACAAAGGGATTTTCCGCCTCCCGTCGGCATCACCACCATCAGATCTTGCTGCTGGAGGGCGGCTTCGATCACTGGTCGCTGTCCCGTTCGAAACTGGTCATACCCAAAGTAGTGTTTCAGCGCCTCCTCCAAGGAGGCAAACTCAGTACCAGATGTCAACGAACTTAAGATCATGGGCAGTATAGGAGATGAAATGTGATCCAGATGTTCCCCTTCAACCCAGCAATGGGTGACAATAGGAAGTTGTTCATCGCAATCACGATTGAGTGAGGAGTTGAGGTCAATGCGAAAGCCAAATCACTTCGATTTGAGTTAGCTTTTATCTTCACCTAAGTTGTCTTTTGTATTTCCGTCTTGGACAGAACGATCTTCCATGCCCAAACGCTTCTCCTGGATCATACCGAATCATCTCGCAGTGGGCTCCTTTCCCCACCAAACCACCTCTGCTTCTCAGCTTCGACGAGAGGGCATTACCGCTGTCCTTTGCCTGAATGAAGAAGATGAACAGCCCGTTCCTAATGACATTCAGCATGGTTTTTTGTGGCAGCGGGTTCCCATCCCTGATGGCTTTACCGGAGGGGTTCCTTCTGAAGAACAATTCGATCAAGCGCTCAAAATCCTCAATCGTTGGCAGCGCAAGGGCCACGTGGTTTATGTCCATTGTCTAGCGGGTGTGGGACGGTCGGCCTCAGTATGTTGTCTATATGTCGCCCAAAAACAGGGGCTTTCCCTTGAAGATGCGATCGCATTTGTGAAAGAACAGCATCACTATGCCTCACCCGATAAAAATCAAGTCCAAGTCATGCAGGCCTATCTTGCCTCTACTGCGAGTTAGTGTTTCCTACTGAATCTAGAAGATCTATCCTGGGTCGTTAGGATAGATTTGAGCATAGGGAACCGCCATGTCTATCCCCAAAGCTGATCCCCATCGACAACATCTGTTAGCAGAAGCCTTACAACTGTCTCGTCAAAGGGATACGAGCATTTCTTCAGCACGGTTGGTAGCAATTCAGGCGGAATTGCAGTGCTTCACCCACACCATCCACCGGGAACCCATTCCAATCGACGACATTCCAGTTGCAATCCGAGAAGCCTTTGTAGAAGCAACAATAAGACTTGTTCCCTATCAGGAGATTGGGGGTAGCTACTGGCAAGGAACTCTGGCTTCACCAACCCTAGAGCGCTATTTTCCCGATCCACTGCCAACGATATTGCGTGAACCCACAATCGGTTCCCAACTCTGTGAGCTATTTCAGCTTTCGGATGACTTTGCTTCCCATTTACAAGCCAGTCAACAGCAAGTCACCCAACGCCTAGCCCAACAAAAACGGATTATGGCAGCGGCAATAGCTTCTATGCAAGGTTTAGCACCAACACCTGAAGCTATTTTGCAACTATTTCAGGCCCTTTTTGGCGATCTGCCCATCCCGGCAAAATTGATTGACTGTATCTACACCCCTCTACAACTCTATTTCTGTCTCCCCTACGAAGACGGCAGATTATACAGCTCTAATCCTGACATTGCGCTACCAGAACAACTTTCCGAACCACTACAGTCTTTCTTGCAGGAACTGGACGAATTCCACTACCAGAAGTTTGATCGATTTCCCACTTTTGGTCCTTGCCATCCTGCCAATATCGATTCTGACTGGTGCCAAGCTCTCGCGCAGTCAACAGGCGATTCCCCTGCTGACATCACTCACGTTCTCAGTCGATCTGTGGGCATCATCCCTACTCACAAAATGGAAGCCTTCTTAATTCATGATGTTTGGGGCCATCATTGGCAATATCTCTGCACTCAGTTTGCCAGCGACTACGCCATTCTTAAGGATTGTGGTCACCCCCTTCATACAGGAGAAACCGCCTATACCTCTGACGGCCCCCTCAACTGCCGCATGCTTTTTGAGGTGCATGGAGAGCAAGTTCAGCTCGATCTCCAAAAATCTCGTCTCTTTTTTCACGGAGAAGTTCAGCAGCGTCTAGGGCTCCTCTTTACCCATCTCATCGCGGAAATGATCGCTGATGCGGCTGAGTTCAAGTTTATTTGGGACAACCCCAACCACGCTGATCAGCTTCTCAGCAGCTCTGTCTTTAAGGACCACCCTACCAAGTTAGATCTCACCTTAGCTGATGTTGATTTTCTATTCTTACGGGTACTTCGCCCTTTACTAGAAATCCAACTCTCAGCCTTTGAGGAGACCCCCTTAGAAACGGCTCTTCTGCAAGAATGGGACCAGGCTAGAATACCCGTTGATTCCTTAACCTTGAAAACGAGTTTGAAGGCTGCGATCGCAGCCCTCTACCAAATCTTCTTCCAGGAATACAACACCACCTATCTACCCACTTTGACTGGAGAGGCCAGTCTGTTTAGCGATATCGTCAGCAATTTACTTTATTTTCAGAATGTCCTCAACGAACTCTATACCGAGCCCATCAATAAAAACGCCGTTCCGTTTCAAGACTTGTTATTGCTGTTTGTGGGCTGCTATTGTTCCAGCGATAGCTATGTCGAATTTTGGAGTTTAGACGATGCCCTCGCCGCTTATTACTGGCCCTGTTGGCATCTTCTCAATACCCTCCTCAATATCCAATACTGAGATACTAACCTGTAGGTACAGCTTTTTAGGCAGAGATAAGGTATGAGCTTTACAACCCTTTGGCTCGGTATCAGTTTGCTTTCAGGACTGATTTGGGTGGGACTTCTCCTCTTCCGAGGCCAGTTCTGGCGGGCCAATCAAGTTCTAGACCCCACCCCTCCCCATCTGGATCTGCAAGAATGGCCGAGCGTTTGCGCGATCGTTCCAGCCCGAAATGAAGCTGAGGTATTGCCCCACAGTTTGAGATCGCTGCTTCAGCAGACCTATCCAGGCCTCTTCAAAATTCTGCTCGTAGACGACCAAAGCATAGACAGAACTGGAGAGATTGCCCAACAAATCGCCACCGATTTAGATAAAAGTACTGCACTGCAAGTCATACAAACCGATTCACTCCCTCCAGGTTGGTCCGGCAAACTTTGGGCCATGCACCAAGGCATAGAAACAGCCCTATTAGAGGTAAATCAACCAACCTACTTCCTGCTTACTGACGCTGATATCCAGCATGATGCCAATACTCTTCTCAGCTTAGTGACCAAAGCTGAACAGGAACAGCAAGAGATGGTCTCCTTAATGGTTCTTCTCCGCTGTCAGAGTGTTTGGGAGCAGCTTTTAATTCCAGCCTTTGTCTTCTTCTTTCAAAAGCTCTATCCCTTCCCTTGGGTCAACCAACAACATAAACCAATGGCTGCAGCAGCAGGTGGCTGTATTTTAGTCCGCCGCCAAGCCCTCCTAGCAGCAGGCGGTATCGAAATCATTCGAGATGCCTTGATTGATGACTGCGCTCTCGCTGCAGCGATCAAGTTCACGCCCAACTCTCAACCTAACCGCAAGATTTGGCTAGGGTTAACCTCTACAACCCAAAGCTTGCGGTCCTACGATACTCTCGACAGTATTTGGTCAATGGTGGCACGCACTGCCTTCACACAACTCCATTACTCTGCACTACTGCTCCTGGGAACCGTCCTGGGGATGTTTTTGGTCTATATGGTTCCCTCCATTAGCGTTGTGCTCGGTCTTTATCTGGGGAGTATCAGCATTACTCTTTCGGGATTAGTCGCCTGGGCCTTGATGACCTTAGCCTATATTCCTACAATTCAGCTCTATCAACTCTCTCCTATTTGGGCAGTTTCACTCCCCTGCATTGCTGTCCTCTACAACTTGATGACCCTTGATTCAGCACGACAACATTGGCAAGGCAAAGGCAGCGCTTGGAAAGGACGGGTCTATCCCGCAAGCTAGATTTTTGCACCCAAAGAATAAGAAACAAAGACTTGCTAACACTATCTGATCCATTGGGCGCATTCTTGAGCCTGAGAAGTACAATCTTCTTTCACCCGATTCTGCAATTCGAGCAAGTCATTCGTTTGCAGAAAACGGTACTCAATCGCTGACCATTTGCATTCTAATAGTCATTATCTGCAACACACATCCCTTGACATTTAATTCCATTCGTTGCCGTACGCAGACAATGTGGGCAGAGGACTTTTTCGATCTCAGGCTGGTGATTGTTCCTGGAAGTAACTTGCTGCTCGTTGACTTCAGAATGGGAATTGGAGGTCATCAGGATACAAAGTTTTGAAAACAGCATGTTCTTCACATTTTACAAATTTTAGGAAAGTCCTTTTTGGGTCTTCCGCTATATGGGCGTAACAGAAGGAAACTCTAGTCAGCCTACAAACAGCAACACAGCCATTCTGTATGTATTCAGTAATACGGTTCTGTGATGAAATCAATACATTTAATTCATCGCGAACGTGCATAAAAGCAATATTTATAGGAAAGTAAGAATATGCCTTTCTGTAAGGAGTAGCGTATGACAGCTTTTCAGCCGACTAATCCAAGTGTCCCAGCCTCATCGGATTCTTTGTTTGTTGAATGTGTTGAAAAACTTATACCTCTTGCCGGAGAAAGGATGCAGGCGATTGACCTCAATTGGTGGGACACCGATCGGTTTTTGGGTCTAGCCTTTCACATCTTTCTTACCGAAGAAGACCTAAATTCCCGTCAACGTGTTGCCCAATTACTGCCAAAATTTGGGGCAAAAGCGGTACCCACCCTATTTGTCATTTTCCACCATCAGAATAGCGATTCAACACTGCGACACTTGTCCAGCCAAGCTTTAGCACAACTCGATCGCACCATTTTAGTGACAGGTCTAATCGATACCCTAAAAGCATCAGAGGACGATCGGTTTGATCTTCAAATTAGCCAAATGTTAGCAACCGTTGCCTCGGAAGCTATTGCTGCTCTAACCGAACTAATCGAGGCCCAAGAATGGCGTCTTCTTGCTCTGCGAACCCTCCATCTGATGCAGCTACCCCAAACTCGCACCCTGCTAGATCAGTTCATCTGCCATCCCAATCCAGACATTCGTATGGCCACGATTGACGTCCTTAGTCAAGCCAAAGATCACCAACTTCTATGTCGCTTAGAAAATGCTTTCAGAGCATGCTTAACTCATCACCCTACACATGCTATTAAGCAAGCAACAACATCTTATTATTCTCAAAATCTCAAACAATATGATGACCAACAATTCAATGAGCTGATGAAATTAGCTGCTGCTCAAACTGAAAAGCAAGACTATTTGGGTGCCATCCATTCCTATTCCCAAGCTATTTCACTCAACCCTGATGAGGCCCATGCCTACGGGAATCGGGGTTTGCTCAAACTCAATTCGGGGGATCATCAAGGTGCCATCATTGATTTTCAGCATGCTGCTCAGCTTTTCTTAAGTGCTGGCAAAACCGCCAATTTTGAAATAACACTCAACTATCTCCGCAAACTCGCCCCCTCAGATTTCGCTAACACATTACCCTCCTATCAAACTCATTAAGGTTTTCTGAAACGCTCTCTTTCTAGGTCCCCCAAGACACTAAAGCCGCAGGTACTTTATTCTGAACTTGCGCAGGGATAAGCTGTCGGGCCAACTGATAGAACTGTTGAATCGGCGATATTTCCAAGCGATCTTTGGTCGTTACGAGCACAACTTGCCGAGTCAGTTTCACATTGCCAATGGGGCGAATTACCAGCCCTGGATCATACTGGGCTTCCAGCAAGGCAGCGTGTGGTAATAGCGCGACGGCTTGACCTTGCCGAACAACACCCCGAAAGGTATCCAACACATTCGCTTCTAAAATCGTCCGCAATGGCAAACGTCTAGATTGGAACTGTTCATACACCCAACGCTGCATACCATAGCCATCCTTGTACACCACATGATCGTACTCAGACAAGCCCTGCCAAGAAACCTGTTCTTGTTTGGATAAGGGATGACCACGAGCCATCAACACTTGAATCGGTTCCTCATACAAAGTATCCATTACTATCTCCTGACTAGTCATCATCAGGGGATTATTCATGACAATCGCTACATCCACTAGACCATCGTGTAAGACTTTCAAAGCGCGATCGCTCCCCAAAGATGTCACTCGCAATTGAATCTCAGGAAATAGGCGAGAAAACTCAAGCACAACCGCTGGCAGATAGTAAGAGCAGACCGATCCAATCACAGCAACGCACAATTCACTTTGCCCCCCACTTAATAAATCTGCCAACTCTTCCATTGCCCGCGTCCAAGATTGGCAGATTTTGTGGGCATAGGCCAGTAAATGCTTTCCGGCCCGCGTCAACGTTACTGGCGATCCACGGTGGAACAAGGGCGTGCCAATTTGGGTTTCTAGAGCTTGTAATTGCCGACTGATTGTAGGTTGAGTTGTTCCGCAAGCTTGGGCTGCTTTTTGAAAGCTACCTGTCTCTGCGATCGCAAGAAAAGCTTTCAGCTGCTCTAAACGCATATTCCATAGGGCATTCCATTCTCAACACCTATCCGAGAGTGAAATCTACTTTAGAAGAAAACTCGGGGATAAGTCTAACCTAGGAGAATCGACCCTTAGCAATTGTGTCAAGGACTACACCTAATCCGTCTAGATCACCTTGTTCTGTTTTTTTCGTTTATTGAACCAAGCCGCCAATACAAACAGAATCGCCAATAGTAGATAACTGACGGCCCACTCTGTTCCAGTTCCCCAGCCTAAACTCACCACAGTATCCGCCGGTGTCCAAGCAAAACTATGAATTAATCCGACCCAAGCCAAAATAGCCGCGCCCATCGCCCAAAGGGCCGCTAGCCCAAATTGCTGTTCAATAATATAAACCGTAATGGCAGCCAGAATCATCGCTGATAAAATCACCCCTTGTTCCAGAGCAAATGCTCCCTCAATGAACGTATCACTTAACTTAAAATTCGCCACCAAAACTTCTGGTTGAAAGGGTTGCTCAGGCGTACCCGCTCCTACAGCACGCATACTATTTTTAGCAATTAAGGCCCCCCACGCAGCAATCCCCGGCAGCAACCCAACCACCACCGCCGGAGCATGAGCCACAGGGGTTGCCGTAAAACTTTGTGCCACAATCACAATACCAATCCACAGAACGATTGCCATACCTGCATCAATAGGGACCAAATAAGTGATCACCCCTAGAGCCCCGCTCAAACATAAAATGCTCATCACCAAACCATTGAGCCATGAATATCCCACCCGGGCTCCCATATCTTTCCATCCCGGATGGCCGATGTAAATCGTGGTCGGAAAACAAGATCCACAGACTGCAGCTAATAGAGTTCCTATGCCGTTAGCAGCCAAGCAAGGGGCCGTTGGATACCGATCGCCTGCCGCCTCCGCACTCTCTAAATTTTGCAAACTACCAACTAGGTTAAATAGGCCCATGGGCAAAATAATGCTGAAATATCGACCCAGCACATCACCTTGCTCCCAAATTGCCCCAATCCACAGCTTAGGAATATAGAATCCTAACGGTTGCATCGCTTGCTCAAATACTTCTGGATCCCATCGAACCAATCCAGTTGTCCAAGCTAACGCAACCCCCAACAAGACAGACAAAAGTCCACCAGGTAGACCAAAATCAACTCGCCCAAAGTAGGTAAGCAAAATCACGCCCAAAGGAACCAAGCCAACGATGGGATTAGCAAAGGTCCGCAGCAAAAACCCAATAGCAATGAACGTCAACGCAATTCCCCCTAAGGTTGAAAGCATTGCTGCCCGGGGCGCTAACTGTCTCAGGCGATTACCAATCCAGGCACCAGCCAGTTCAATCAATCCCGATCCCAAACAAGCAACTAATCCCGCTTGCCAAGCAATCTCTGATGCTTGCAGAGGAGCTATCCCTGATGCCACAGCATCCAACTTCACCGGCAACATGACCAAAAACACATAAGCAAATAAGCTCACTGTATTAATGCCATAGGGCAGTGCCGTCAAATCGTCACGTTGTTCTCGTTGCCCTTGACGATAAGCTAACCAACTATAGTAGACATTCCCTAAGATCAAACTCAGGGCCACCCCTGGCAAGATTCGACCATATACCAAGTCCGATTCAAACCCGAGTACGCCCTGGCACAATCCCACAATCAATAAGACTTGAACAATATTATCAATCGCTAATCCGAAAAAACCATCGATATCTCTACGGACAAACCAACTCGGTGAAGCGCTAGCTGGTTTTGCCATTTATTCACTCTCCCGGTTAAGCATTGCCTTCATCATGGCATTCTGGCTGACCCTTTGGTAAATCGTTCGCAAGCAATCATTGATCAGAGGATCGTCACTAGCCTTGCCTGCGGATGGTAACGGCAATGGACCTAACACATCCAACACCGTTTCGCTCGTCGGAGGAGGAGTAATCACCACCAACGATGGATCCAATTTTTGATCGTATCGCCAAAAGTTAGAACTTACTTTGATTGCTGGAGATTGTGGGATTTCTACACCTTTAGATTCAAATTTTTGAGTTCCAGAGCCTATACTCCGCATCTGTCTCAAATCTTCGACGATGCTCTGTTTTGTCCGGCCTCGCAACTGCAATAGGATAAACGGATCCTGGCTGAAATAATCACCCAATAAGTAATATACAGCCCCAATATGTTTACAAGGATTGACAGGATCTGGACAGGAGCATCGACTGTGAATATCAAACTTACTAAAGGGAAATAAGCTCAGACCACTTGCTGTAAATGCTTCTTCAATATTCTGGGGCATTTCTCCAGCCAATAATTTCGCTGCAAAGATTGCCCGCTGAGACATCTCTTCAATGACAAAACCCCACTGTTCATCCGTAAAAGAGTCCAGCGCAAGGGAAACTTTATAGGGTTGCTCAGCAGTTCCTTGAACCCGTGCAATTACCTTAGGACCATTGAACTCTAGCTTCAGCACTCGACCTTCACGAACATAGTTACGAGCCCGTTCTAATCTGCGACGCCAACCGAAAGACTCTAAAACATCAACCCATCTCTGCGCCCACCATTCCCGCTTCCCAGAAGCACTACCATCGTTAGACTGGCCTTCAGTAGATTGAGTTTGCAGTGAAAGCACTTGGGGACGGGACTGTTCAGACATAGAGCATATTTCCTTCGAAGTCATTAAGTCTGAGCTTTAACATCAGGTTTCACTTAAAACTAGATACACAAAAAAGTAGACCTCCTTATACTAGAAGGTCTACTTCAAATGTTAACCTGGCACCGAGCTATTTTTCCAGGGGGCTACCCCCCAAGTATCTTCGCCGCTACAGCGTTTCACAACCGAGTTCGGGATGG
>JANQPU010000318.1 GCA_028285315.1 Acaryochloris sp. IP29b_bin.176 | reverse complement strand
ACGAAATCCGTGAAGGGAAATTCTTGGATAATCAAAGGGCTGCAAGTGCTGGGGCTGTCTTCGTAGCAGGCTAAGACAGCACTATGGTCTTTGTTTACCCTCAACATCCAGAGTTGGAATTCTTGAAGTTGGGGATTGCACTTGATGAGTCGCACTTGTTGATAACTAGCGATCGCATCGAGGAGCCAGAAGCATTCCCCTTTCTCAGCAAGTGTCTTCACGCCTTCGGTGTATCGGATGCCTAGCCAGTGCTGATAGTGAGATTCGCTGCAATAGCATTGAGCCAGTTCAGCTTGCAGATCTGAAGCGGTAATCATAATATTTAGTCCCTGTGTAGCGAGTGGGTATGTATGGAGTGGGAGGGGCAGGGGTGCCCCAGGACATTTCTAAATTTCGTCTTCGTAGTTGTTCTCAGCTCGAACTGTCTGATCGGCTGGCACTGTGTACCAGCCACTGAGAACACCCTTAAGTTCTGGGTGATTGAGAACCCAAGTCTCGATCCGGGTCTGGGTCGTGCGCTCCTCAGTGGTTGGCTTGCGGGTCACCATCAACACCCAATATTCATCGAAATCGATATCAGCATCGAAGGGGCCGCAGTCCTTGGTCTGGACACAAGCCAAGGTATAGGGAGGGCAGAGAGCATTTTCTTTGTCGGTATGCTCGTTGATGAAGGCTATCCCATCGGCTTCGGTCTGAACCAGCCACATATCAGGCTGGGTTTGTTGCTCATTACCTAAGCGAAGGATCGGTGCTTCGAGTAGAGTATTCATAGTTGTTACCTGTATGGGTTTTAACTAGGGCATTCGGGGACTTGTCAGGGAACCGGATGCCTTTGTCGTTTCTGTTCCTATTATGCCTTTTACACAGGCATAAAACAATGACTTTGCTATTAAATTATTCTTGCGTTAGGGTCCAAGGTGATAACTATTGTTTATGCCTGTGCTATAGGCTTATGTATCGACTAAACTTTAGATGAAGTACTACTCCATAAGCCATGCCTAAAGGCAATCCCGATCCGGTAATGCCACCCAAGTTTGTGTCTAGCCGCTTTAAGCGGTCTGACGATACGACCGAAGAACTTGCAGAGAGGAATATCCAGTTTCGTCTAACGAAGAGTATTGATAAGGTAGTTCGTACCTTACCGGATAGGTCCGCATGGCTTCGACGGGTCGTTACAGAAGCTGCAAAACGTGAATTGATGGGAAACCCTGAGGATAAATAATGACTGCCAATGACCCGGATCGGCTGGACCGCATTGAAGCATTACTAGAGCGCTCGATCATAGATTCCAATGAACGTCTATCTCGAATTGAAGGAATTGTTCAATCCAACGCGCAGATCATCCAGTACAACGCCCGATCCATTGAGGCGATGGGGACACAATTCGAGGAAACCAAAAGACTAGCTGACAGAGTATTTCAGCGTATGGATTCACTAACCCAGCAGCTAGCGGCAATTGTCAGCAGTCGAAATGAGGACCGCGATTTGCTCCGGGCAATCAAGGCTGGCATCGATAAGTTGCTAAGACGGTCTGATCAATGAGTCTGAATTAAGGGAAATCTGAAAAGGTAGAAGCATAGATTACGCCTGCTGGGATTAGGGTGAGATGCCTGAAGGGTGGTCTTTAAGCGTCACACTCCAGCCCGCCAGGTAATTTTGATGGACGCAGATTTTGACCTAGACTCACTATCTCAGCAGCTCCAGGTTAGGGATGTCATAGCATTAACCATCCTCGACGGGGACTTAGCCCCAGGTCAAACAGTCGAACTTTCCATTTTCAGCAAGCGGAAGACCAGATATCATCTATATCTATTTTTTCAGCATCAAATGCAGGGCTTTGACTTAGTAGAGGTCGAAGGAGGGGACTATGCGGGTAAGGTTGATTTGACCGTTGATCATATGGATGTCATTAGCTTTGAGAAAGCCTACCTATCTACCTACGACGAAGGAATGTGCTGGAGCAATCATCTGGTGAGCTGGAAGACACTCACCAGTGATTCAAAATCTAGCTAGATGCTGAGCCATGCTTAACCTCCAATCGTTACGCTGGAGTTGGACGACGGAGGTTTGCTATGACTCATATTCCCACCCTTACTCATCAACAGCTAGAACTGCTGAGATTAGCTAAAAAGCATTCTGTGAAGGAAATACAGCTATCTTATGAGTTTCCCGTGATTGATGACAGTGAGCCTCCGATGGGTCATCCTCCATTTATTCAAGAGTTGATTGATGACCATCTCATTGAAGTGCAGGTGAAAGGAACCTCCTTGGATGCTTCAGAGTTTCAGCAAGAGAGCTGGACAGAATTTTGTAGTGGCAAAGAGCATCCAACCCAAGCGGAATGGAATCAGTGGCGGCAGGGATTCATCGCCCAGCTAGAAGAAGGGTTTGAGTACCTAATGACCCCTGGAAATGGTTTTGAAGAATTCAGCCAGGTTTGGAAACGAGAAATTAGTCTGCAAGCGGTTCAACCTAGCAACCTGTGAGCGGGGCCACACCTGAAATCAATTTGCACATAATTAAAGGACGGAATTGAGATCGCATCTTTGAGCCCTATCACCTCAGTGCTACATACATTTATCGGCACTATAAATAGATTGTTCTTTCTTTCGTGACAGGTACATCATCACGGATTACTGAATTTTGTACTTGATTTGTGACCTCTGGATGGCAGGAGTACCCCACCTCTCTCATCACCTGCATCGCAATTTCTTTGGGCAATTTTCTGATTGTTTTACTATGGTGAAATTTTAAGCTGATTGCAAGCTGTTTTTGTAAGACAGATATTTCATTGGGTCGATCTTCCTGCAGGAAAGTTGTCTTTTCAGACATGGTGACCTAACACTGGCAACAATGCATTTTATTGCATCTAGAGAATTGTTGATACTTCAAACAAATCTATCGGCAACTCCAGACTAATGCTGAGAGGCGAATTAAAAGGCTTGCAGAGAACATGCTCCAGTACAAAATGTATTGAGGCATGATTTTAGTCTGCTGTGATGGTGTTCTGAGTGTTTTCTCCAGAACATCTTCCTTGCCTTTTATCCTAGTTATTCTTCACGGCAACGACCTCAGCGGAAAAACGCAATGAAAGTCTCTCTTCAAAGCACAGCGGATGCACAACGGATGTTCGTTCTTGAGTACAGAGCCAAACGAGCGCTTAACGCTTAAACCTCACCTCCGCGAGAATAGAGTATGACCCGCTCTATTCAACAGTTTTCTTCACTGTCGTTTCACACTTCATCCAGATAATTCTCTTCATCACCAAGGGCTGCTTACTTCTAATTTCTGTGTTGAGATTTTATACCCCGCCGTTGACTAAATTCTGGTCATCGGAACCCAGCAGGATGGACTTACAAGATATCTATCAATATTTTCAAAGCCCTCATCCAATCTATCTGGCAAGAGAAGAGACGGTTTGCTACATGCTCGCTGTGTTGCTCGACGAGGGTGACTCCGATGCCCTCACCTTGATGAATAGCATTGGAGCGAGACATCCCTCGTATCGCTTATCCAATACCATTTTCTACTCTGCTGTCCAATTTTTGACGGATGAAGAAATCATCCGGCCATACTGGCAGAAACTATCTGGCAGAGGTAGGCCCAAACGAATGTATACCATCCAACCGAAAAAATGGGATGAAGCCAAGCAACTAGCTCAACTCTGGCGTCAGTCTTTGAGTAAGGACCACAGAACGGCCAAGGTTAAAAAGCCTTAAACCCTCTCACGACCCAAACGTCATATCTACGCTATCATGTTCAAATATTCCGAACTGTGCAATAGGATTGCTAGCATAGAACTAAATGACAGAACTGGGAAACTTAAAGATGCCCAGTACTCACAGTTCCATCAAAGGCATACCTCTCCAAGACAAGCCAGCGGAAGTATCACGGTGTGGGATATCTCATGCCACGTTTGTCCAGCATCGATTCACCAAAGAGTGGTTTGAGTTGTCCGACCAGGGGCAGTTCATTGGCACAGCTTTGGACTTGGACTATTACAGACAGGATGTTCGGCCTAGGCCAAGGACACAATCCAAGCAAAAAACACAGGAATTATCTCAAGCATCAGTGCGCTAACTTTAGGAATGCTTAATTAGTAATGGAGATGACGTGCCAACGATCCGAGCTTGTTCATTTTAGGATTAATTTCAGTGGGAATTTTACTTAATGGGC